>NZ_RSCK01000016.1:0-111216 GCF_003991895.1 Chroococcidiopsis cubana SAG 39.79 | reverse complement strand
GGGGACAAGGGGGACAAGGGGGAACTCGGGGACCCCACGACCGAAGGGAGTGGGGATTAGGGGGCGAAGGGGGACAAGGGTGACAAGGAGGATAACTACAACCACCAACTACCAACCACCAACTACCAACTACCAACTACCAACTACCAACTACCAACTACCAACTACCAACTTAACTCGTGTTTACCATTGCACAGCAAAAACAACAATACCAAACCTACGTTCTAACAGATTCATCCACTGATTCGCGGTTGGAAGTCGTACCAGAACGAGGTGGAATTATTACCCGCTGGCGCGTCCAGGGACGAGAAATTCTCTACTTGGACGCAGAACGGTTTGCTCGTCCTGAAATGAGCATACGAGGCGGAATTCCCATTTTGTTTCCGATCTGCGGTAACTTACCGGATAACACCTATACGTATCAAGGACAGCAATATACCCTGAAACAACATGGTTTTGCCCGCGATTTACCTTGGGAAGTAACAAAATCTGAAGCTAAGGACGACAGTGCTAGTCTCACGCTCGTTCTCAACAGTAACGAGCAAACTCGCACGGTTTACCCGTTCGACTTCCAAGTAGAGTTTACCTATGAGTTTAAAGGTAACTGGCTGGGAATCTGGCAGCGATTTGTCAATCACTCATCCGCTCCCATGCCATTTTCGACAGGGTTACACCCTTATTTCCAAGTCTCTGACAAAACGGCTTTGAAATTTGAGATCCCAGCGACTCAATTTCAAAATCAAATTACGAAGGAAATGCACGCCTTCAGCGGAAATTTTGATTTCGAGCAAGAAGAACTCGATTTAGCCTTCCGACCAATCTCAAACCAAAAAGCGACTGTCAGCGACAATTCTCAGCGTTTACAACTGACATGGAGCAGTAATTATTACGGGACGCTAGTTTTCTGGACAATTAAAGGCAAGGACTACTATTGTTTGGAGCCTTGGACAGCTCCACGCAATGCTTTAAATACGGGAACCGATCTGATTTATATCGAACCTGCTGGTGAAGTCCAAACTTGGGTCAATCTGGATATCACTTCTACTTAAGCTAGACCCATGCATAGTTTTCAATATCTTATCTAAACTTCTGAGTTAATTTGTGGGGTACTTGTGTTACTCTAGAAAGAGTGTCAGCTACGGGATGTAGCGCAGCTTGGTAGCGCGCCTGCTTTGGGAGCAGGATGTCGCAGGTTCAAATCCTGTCATCCCGATTTAGATTTACGGTTGAGGCGATGAGATCTTTCGCAAGGTTGTCATTGGTCATTGGTGGTTGGTAAGAGAGTGGTGCGTGGTGCGTGAGAAGAGATCGCTGCTGGTCACTGGTCACTGGTCACTGATAACTGCTCCCTTCTATTTACAAATCTATTTAATTCTTAAAATATTCCAAGAATGCGAACAACCAGCGATAATGTGCCGTCAGCAATAGTCAGTGGCGATCGCATTGGTTGAGTCATCCCTCTTGCCAAGACACTGCTACTATAACTACAACTAGTTGGGTGGGTATATTTACCACCGCTGGAAGAAACACAATCTGGTCATTGATGTCAGGAATACTCATGAAATCAGTTATAAAATCGATGATTCGCTGGAGTGCAACGTTAGGAGTGGTGGGAAGTACCATTATTGGTACGACGACAATGGGCGCTCTAGAAGTCTTGGCTTTGCCAGAACAACAAATCTTGCAAAAGCTTGGACCCGTGCCAATGTTTACAATCACGGATAATAAGGGCGCACCACTGGTAGCTTCCGTACCAGATCAAAAAGATAAATCAGGAGTAGCTGGAGTCTTTATCAATCGCCAAGACGCACAGGCTTTTATCGATCGCCTGAAGCAGAAAAATCCAGAGTTAGCGAAAAATGTCAGAGTTGTGCCTGTCTCTCTAGCAGAAGTTTACAAGCTAGAGCAAACAAATAAGAAAAAGCCGAATTCTCCCAACTTTGCCTTTGTCCCAGGACAGCAGCAAGTTGACGCTGCAAAAACATTACTACAGCAAAGCGGTCAAAAGCCGGAGCAATTTAAAGGAACGCCATTATTTGTCGCTAAAGCTGGCAAGGAAAAAGGCTACCTCACAATTAAACAAGCAGATCAGCAAGTCATTCCTTTCTTTTTTAATAAGACTGAATTGCAGGCAATGCTGGAACGCTTTAAGAAACAGAAACCCGATCTCGCTTCGACAATTGAAATTCAAGTTGTCAATTTGGAGGGAGTATTGCAAGCAATGCAAACTCGCAACGACCAGGGTTTAAGTCAAATTGTTTTGGTTCCTCCCAAAGAATCAATTGACTTCGTGCGATCGCTTCAACCAGCAGCACCCAACCAACCAGCTAAAAAGCCTTAATTACCGAACAAGCTGAAATGAATACTTCTGGTCTAGAACTGTGGCGATGGCGACAGCAAGCTGCAATAGATGCGATCGCGGCTGATGTCTCGCCTACAGAACTAGACTGGTTGCTGCAAGAAGTCGCAGGGTTAGATACTCTTTCCCTACGATTGGAGTTATATAAGCACCAACCGCAAATTCAGTTGAAGTTACCTTTAGCTGAGTTGGATCGATTGTGGCAAAGGCGGTTGCAAGAACGCTTACCAGTACAATACATTGCTCAGATTACGCCCTGGCGGGATTTTAAGTTAGCCGTTTCTCCCGCTGTTTTAATTCCGCGACCGGAAACGGAAATTTTAATCGATTTGGCAGTTGCAGCGGTTAACAAAAGTTTCGTGACTGGATTAGAACGGGGACATTGGGTCGATTTGGGTACGGGTAGCGGTGCGGTCGCGATTGGCTTGGCTGCTGTTTTTCCGGCGGCTGAAGTTCATGCTGTTGATCGCAGTTCTTCGGCTTTGGTAATTGCCCAAAGTAACGCTCAAAATTTAGGGTATGGCGATCGGCTAAAGTTTTATTTAGGGAATTGGTGGGAGCCGTTAGAATTTCTCCAAGGTCAGGTTTGCGGGATGGTGTCAAATCCGCCTTATATTCCTAGCAAATTGGTTCCTCAACTACAACCAGAAGTCGCCAATCACGAACCGCATTCAGCTTTGGATGGTGGTGCAGATGGTTTAGATTGCATTCGTCATTTGATTGCAACTGCACCAATTTATTTGCGATCGGGTGGGCTTTGGTTAATTGAAATGATGGGGGGACAGGCTGAAACTGTAAGCGAGTTGTTACAGCAGCAGGGGAGTTATATGAATATTCAGATTTTTGCAGATTTGGCTGGGATTGAGCGTTTTGCTCTGGCTTATAGGCGGTGATGGATTTTGTGGGTCGCGCAAAGGCGCAAAGCTTTACCGAAGGCTAGGTGTACGGAGCGGTCAGTGCAATTACCTAATTTTATAATAGAATAAATTTTGATTCAACTATAGCAATCCTATTTGATTCATGAACGAAGCAGGCTTCTAGCCTGCCGCAGGCTAGAAGCCTGCTTTACAAATCATTTAGAACTGCTATAGCAATAGATTTAGCTAAATAATTAGATATACATGTTTTAGTCAAAAAATATAATCATTTGCCAAAAGTACCGTAATTTTACTATTAGTAAGTTTGCGATCGCGACTCGATAAGTATCACAATACTTCTTGGTTAGAGCGCATAGTCCTTGAAGATCCCCCCAACCCCCTTAAAAAGGGGGCTATGATTCCCCCCTTAAAAAGGGGGGAACCAGGGGGGATCGAATCAAAACCTGCGATGTATTGGATAAGTATCACGCTGAATGAAACCCTCTGCTCTATCGGCTTTCAAGCATGACTGCGATTTTTTTAGGCGAGCTAATACAAGTATTTTATTGATGTTTTTTACTTGAATAGCTTGAATTTTGGTTGATTTTATGCTTTATGTTCTTCCAAGTCTATAGCTGCAAGCTACTCTGAGAAATTACCTACTAAATAAATCAGTAAATTTTCGCTTGAATGCATACTGAAGCGAGAATACTTTAGGTTTAGTTTAGCTTTTTAAAGCTGATGTAAAGTAACCGATCTGCGTCTGTCAAAAACCTAGATTTGCATGAGGTGTAATGATTCACAATTTATTCAAGTCGTTACACTTCTCGATGGCATAACTGCACTGAAATAGAGCGTTTTTAACCTACTTGAAAAGCTATTTGCATTCAACGCTCTGCCCCTAACCACAATTTCTCTAATCAAAACTGCTGAGGGCGAAAGCAAGTGCAAATCTGCGTGACTTGTCCCACACTCGCACGAAATTCTAGTTGCGTTGAGTGATGCATGGGGCTGGCAGTCGCTTGTCAACTTATCAGGGTACAAGATGAATTTACACCAAAAGATCCAACACCCAGCTCAAAACAAATCGTTATTGCGATCGCTCAAGCCTAAAACAATTGCCTCTATTTTCGTTGCCTCGGCTCTCCTCTACACTTTGCCAGCACGGGCGCTAACAAGTTACTTAGGAATTAATAACGGCACTGGCTACAATACCGATCCAGAATATGTCGATCGCTCCATCCAGCACACGAAGGACTTAAATTTAGAAGTCGCCCGTATGGGTATGGATGGTGTTGGCGGTTTCACAGAGGGCGCTGGTTTCAATTGGTCAGCCAGAGATGCAGCCATCGATCGCTATCTCAACGCCGGACTCAAAATTCATCTGGTACTATCGGCACGGATGCACGTCAATCGAGACGGTAACTACGACCAGTGGAAAGCAAATTTCCGTTATTTTGTGCGTAACGTCATGATGCGTTACAAAGGCAAGATTTCTTACTACATCATCGATAACGAACCCGACCTCGACTACGGTAACGGTAAGATGTCAGCTCAAGAATGCGTTGACATGACGCGAATTGCCTACGAAACAGCGAAAGAAATTGACTCGAACATCAAAATTGAATCGCCGCCCGTAATGGGAATTGAATCCGGTCTGTTAGACGAAATGTTAGATGCTGGAATTGCTGAGGTGAGCGACTATATTGGCTTGCACGCCTACGGCGGACAAATTTCCGAGAATCGCCTCGGACATCCTTGGCGAGTCTTAGAATCGCGTGGCATTCGCAAGCCTCTTGCAATCAGCGAATCGGGATCGATTAACGAGTATTGCAACGGTTCCGAATTTGAAACAGAAGACTGTCGCCGTCGATGGTTTGCTTATTTCGGACAACAACTGAAGCGTTTCGGTTACGACCACGCACTACTATTCGATCTGGACGGTCACGATAGCTGGGCTGTTGCCCCAGACTTTAACCCAACTAAGACATATCAGCAAATCAAAGATTTACGCTTAAACGAAGCTCTGAGTAATGCCGATTTTGAGTCTGACAATAACGTTGAAACAGGCTGGATACCGTTTGATAGCAACGATGTCTGGATTCTAGAAGGTGCTTCGCCCTACGTGAGTTTTGTCCGTAACGATAATGGTGGAGCGCACGGAGGAAACGGATATGTCAAACTCAACAACGGTAATGCCTCCCCAGATACACCAGTGAGAGTCCGGCGCATTGTCGGTCAGCTACCAAAGGGACAAAAGGTCAAGATTGGTGCTTGGGTGTATGTCAACGGTAAGGCATCGGCAACTCTGAAAGCATTAGGGTACGACTATCGCAACGGTGATGCCGAAATTTCAGCTACTTCTACCAAGAAAAATGGGTGGGAATACTTAGAGATTGAAGTCCCGATTTCGAGATACTGGACGGTCATCGAACTGGGAACGTCGGGAACTGGCAATTCGGGAGACTACGTTAAGTGGGATGATGTCTCAATCGATTAATTGGTTGTAGAGGCGCGAAGCGCCTCTACAACTCTAGCTCAACTCTGCTACGACTCGATCTTCGAGTAAAGTTTGATTAGTGAGTAAGTCCTCTACAGTCATTCGCAAGCAGCGCTGTGCGTCTACTTGAAATAGGACTTTAATCCGATCGCTCCCAGGATACCCAGGTGGAGTTAATTGGGCGATTTGCCTCGCCCCATCTCGGTCGTTGAGGGGTTGTACCTGTTTTTTTCCACTATCTAAACGGCGGGTAATCAGGCGATCGCCATCAAAATAAACTTCCGTCCCGCCAGTCTCCGCCCCCAGTTCTCCAACAATGAGTTCGATACTCGGCTGATTATCCAACGATGCGCCCAAAACCAATTCTACGGGATTTGTCATCGGGTAGGGTTGCCCAGGATTGATAATTGGATGCCAGTTGTGACATTGATTCCGTCTATCCCAATAACGGATACCATAACTGTGATAGAGAAAATCTTTGACTTCCACGCCTTGACAGATCTGCAACGCACCTTGGGCGATCGCTTCAAACGGGCGATCGCAATGAATTTTTTCTGAGGGAAAATACTGTTGTACCCAAGTCTGCACGGCGGGCATTTGTGCTGTTCCACCCACCAACAATACAGCATCGATCTCTGTCACCTCTATCTCCTGTCGCCGCGCCTGTTGTAATAACTGCTGCATCGACTCGTCTAATTGCTCGAAAAATTGATGTTCTGTCAAAATCTGCGTGAGGCGATCGCGGTCTAATTCTAATTCGTAACTCTCAAACGTCTCATCATTAAAATAAACTTCGCTGGCTTGCACCCGATCGGAAAGTTGAATTTTCACCCTTTCTGCCAAGCGAGTTGTTAAAGGAGATACAGCTAATCCTCGCTCCTGAGCGAAATAATCGACAATCCAGTTATCGATATCAGTCCCACCTAAATTTTGTCCTGCTTTTGCTAAAACACGGGCAGTTTTTACTTTCTGTCCAGATGTTTTAGCAAAAGATTTCTTCCCCCATTGCAACAAAAACCCCGTCTGTTTTTTGACAGTATTTCCACCACCATCTAAGCGGACTAGAGATAAATCTAAAGTACCACCACCAAAATCAATGACTAATAAATTATCCCGCTCTGCCATGCCATATCCCAAAGCAGCAGCAGTAGGTTCGTCCAAAATTCGGACTTGTTCCACAGGTAAAGCACGACAGATCTCACCCAGCCACAAGCGATAAGCTTCAAAACTATCAACTGGGACTGTTAAGACTAAGGATTGCTCGTCTTCAGGGGCTTGAGTGGCTAATTTCTCAATAATTTGGCTCAAAAACCACTTACCAACTCGTTCAAACGAAACCGTCTCGCCATCCAGTTGAGGCAAAAATCCCTGAATCTCCGTACCAATACCGCGCTTAAAGCTACGAAAAAAACGTGGGTCAGTCGTTAAATCCAAACCGCGATCGCGTACTGTCTGTCCGATTAACACGCGATCGCTTGCCGCATCTTCTACATAAACCAAACTGGGAATCAGAGGTGGATTTTGACCCAACTGCTGAGATAAGCCTGGTAAACTCAAAGTTTCCGCTTGCTGCGTCACGGGATTCCAACGGGCTATACAAGTGTTACTCGTACCAAAATCGATTGCGATCGCCATACTTAATCAGTGACCAGTGACCAGTGACCAGTTATCAATTGTTAGTTATCAGTTAATTCTAAATTCCAAATTCCGAATTATAAATTCATCCTACCCCGTGGGGGATACAAGCTACACTTCATTCTTACCAAGCGCCCTTAACCACCAGTCACCGATCGCTGGTTACCGATCGCTGGTCACTGGTCACTGTTTACGCCAGCCTGCTTCTGCTTGCTGGAGGACATAGGCGGAAACTGCTTGAATTTCCTCTGCTGTCAAGCGATCTTTATAAGCTGACATATTTCCTTGACCGTTGGTGACAATATTAGCGATCGCCTCTATTGAATCCATGCCATATTTTTTCAAGGCTTTTTGTTTCAGGTTCTTGCCGCGCCTGACGATGTTGCCACCATTAATGTGACATCCAGCACATTGAGTTTCAAAGATTTTGGCTCCAATTGGTGTCTCTGCGGCTAAGGCTGGGGTAGAAAAGGCGATCGCCATTCCTACGAGCATCACCAGTACTAAACTAAGTATTTGCTTTAATAACATTTTCATATGATAAGGAAATTTTAGGTAGCAACACCACTACAAGCCAATCTACAAGCCGATATCTACAGAATACAAGTTGCGATCGCGTCCTTCCTACTGATAATCTCTTTCATTAAAGCGTTACTCCAATACCTGTAATGACCGTTACCTTGACCGCGCAGGAAGAAGACGACCTGTGGGATGAAGCCGCGCAGCACAACCCACCTCAACTTGACCCTAATTCTAGTATCGAGATATATAAAATGCCCCAAGAGTTGGGCAAAGGACACAATCTCTTTGTTGAACTGTATCCAGACTGCTGGCTGATGATTTGGAACCGTGAGTATCGTGAAACTGTTCAAACCAAGCAACCAGAATGGCAGCATCCGTTGCAGTTTGGGGTGCTGCTCTCTGGTATGGTTCCCGATAGCCAGGGTGGAGTGCTGGGCAATGGATGCACCATGATTTCTGGGAGCGGCGTGCAGCGAGAGATCTCTGGCGTTTGTTTCAACACTCAGTCTTACTTGGGGATTAATCTCGAAATGTCTGCGGAGTGGTTAACCACCTTCTTTCCAGATGAGAACGGGCAGTTGCCCGCCGAATTGAGCTTTTTAGTGAAAGGGAACGATTGGCAAACGCTGATTTACCCTAAAACAAATCCAGCGATTCAGGGCGTAGCATGGCAGATGATTCACTGTCCTTATGAGGGAGCGGCAAAGCGGTTGTATCTTCAAGCAAAAAGTTTAGAACTGATGGCGTTGCAGCTCGCGCCAATCGTGGCGGATCGGGGCAATCCGAAACCATCACCCCGAATGAAACCGACCACGATCGCTCGTATTTACGAAGCACGAGATATTTTGCAGCGACGATTAGAAAATCCACCCTCGTCGTTGGAGTTGGCTACTGCGGTGGGACTGAGCGATCGCACGTTACAACGAGGGTTTCAATCGCTGTTTGGCACAACTGTAGTAGGATATTTAGCCGAGCAACGCCTGTTGCAAGCCGAGCAATTATTACGGGAGCGATCGATGACAGTGACAGAAGTGGCGCATCGCGTTGGCTACGGTCATCTCGGACGCTTTGCCGCTGCCTTCAAGCGCAAGTTCGGCATTACTCCCAGCCAGTGTTTGTTGGGCAAAAAGGTAATTTTGGGAGCATGATAGAGACAAGCGAGTTGAGGTTGCACTCATGAATCAAAGCATTTCTACCACTTCAAAACGGTTGACGTTTGAAGAATTTCTCGCCTATGACGATGGCACGGACACGCGCTATGAATTGGTGGATGGAGAATTAGTAGAAATGCCGACAGAATCGCATGAGAACTGCCAGATTGCGAAACTTTTGATGTTTGAATTGGCAAAATATTTTGCGATCGCACTTCTCAACCTCAAAGACGTTGAAATTGAAGTGAGCGGACGAGGGGCAAAAGTCCGGCTTCCCGATTTGCTCGTGCTGAGTGAAGAAGGCTACGCAGCACTGCAAGGCAAAACCCGCAACATCATTACTCGCGATATGCCACCGCCGATCCTAATTATTGAAGTCGTTTCGCCTGGTGATGAGAATCGGACTCGCGATTATCGGTACAAGCGAACCGAGTATGCAGCGCGGGGCATTGCCGAATATTGGATCGTCGATCCTCAAGAACGGCGGATTACAGTATGTCAGTGGGTAGAAGGGCAGTACGAGGACAAAGTATTTGCGGGTGAAAATCGAATTGAATCGACGGTGATTCCCGCATTTGCGCTCGCAGCAGAGCAGATATTTGCATTTGCTCAAAATTAATTGGAACAGTATGGCGGTTTTGAGATCGTCAGACGGTTTTTGGATAGACGCATCTATTGATACTTCTCTACACTGACACTGATTGCAATTAAGAGTGATTGGCAATAAAGCTTCATCAACTGGTGTCAGGAGTGAATATGAGTGGCTGGAAGTCGTCAAGGATTTGCGTATGGGCGATCGCCTCTATAGCGTTGAGCTTGCTGGGAATGTTGCCGAGTCGAGCAGTTGAAGTTAAGACTGAAGCATCGAAATCGCCAGTTAGTAACGAGTCCCGATTTCAAAACCTGCAACGTCCGGCAACGACTGTTAAAGACTGGCTAGCTCAAAATTCAACGCCAATCGAGATTACAGGGGTACGACTTAACCAAACTGCTAGCGGTTTGGAAGTGTTATTAGAAACTACTAGCAAGCAACCGCTATCGATTGTAATTTCCGGCTACGGAACAACTTATGTAGCTAACATTGTCAATGCTCGTCTAGCTCTACCAGAAGGAAGCTTTCGTCAGGAAAACCCCATTGCAGGAATTACCGTTGTCAGCGTTACCCAGCAGGGAGCAAATGGGATTAGGATGAGTGCGATCGGCTCTGAAGGTATACCAGTAGCAAAGGTCAGGCAAAGTAATGGCAATACCGTTTTCAGTTTAACTACTCCTACTGTTCCCACAGCCCAAACACCCACACCTTTCTCGCCACCAGAAGGGGAAACCGTGCCGCTTCCAACTCCGACTCAACCAGGAGAATCTACACCAGAAGTACAAGAGGAAATCCCTGCACCACAAGCACCCGCGCCAGATGGAACCGCACAAGGGGACGAGGAAATGGAAATTGTGGTGACAGGGGAGCAAGATGGATACAGCGTACCAAATGCAACAACTGCTACCAAAACTGACACACCCCTGCGAGATATTCCGCAATCAATTCAAGTTGTGCCGCAACAGGTGATTGAAGACCGCAACGTGAGAAGTGTGACTGAGGCACTGGAAACAGTTAGCGGTGTAGCTACTGGTGCTAGACCCTATGGTGGTGCGCCGATTACATTCAGAATTATTAGAGGATTTGACCAGGCTGGTTCAGGCGTTGTCAATTTCCGAAATGGCTTTCCAGATGGTGATTTTTATGTCTTGTCACCCATTGGAACAGTCGAGCGAGTGGAAGTTCTCAAAGGACCCGCTTCAGTTTTGTTTGGAGCTGGGGAACCAGGTGGTATTGTTAACACGGTCACTAAAAAACCCCTGAGCGAACCCTACTACAAGCTGGCATTTGAGGCAGGAAATTACGGACTCTATCAGCCCAGTATAGATTTTTCAGGTCCTTTGAATGCCGACCAAACTCTACTTTACCGCTTCATTGCCAGCTATCAAGGATCGAGCGATTTTCAAGACATTTCTAATACAAAACTAACAGCGATCGCCCCCTCCATTACTTGGAAGTTGGGAGAGCAGACAAATTTAGAGTTTTACTACGAATTCACGAACCTTGCTGCCGACCCTGCTGCTGGTCTTTCTACTGCTGTGCTTCTGAGCGATGGTAGTTTAACACCACGAGACTTTGTTACTTTCTATCCTGAATTACAATCGATCGATGTCACTACTCATAGATTTGGCTACACCCTGGAACACGAATTTAATGACAATTTGCAGCTTCGCAATAATATTGCTATCAATCTGACTCGTTTTGGAGAGGATGTAGGTACGGGTTTCACACTGGTAGAAGATCGCTTTTTAGATCCGGTACAAGCCAGTACATTTGTCTATGAGAGAAACAATTATTTTGGACAGATTGACTTGCTTGGCACGTTCCAGACTGGAGCGATTTCCCATCAGGTTTTAACGGGTTTTGATTTCAACCGCAATAGTAATGTTGGTAATGGCTTTGAAGCTGGTACGCCTGTACCGCCTATAGATATCCGCAATCCCAGCTATGATATCCCCACACCTGAATATTCAAGACGTGGTACGTTCTCTGATTCTGATTTTGTGAGGAGATCCTACGGTGTTTACCTCCAGGATCAGATCGCTTTGGGTGAGAATCTGAAATTACTGGTCGGCGGTCGCTATGATTGGGTTTCAACTGACTTTGAAGGAGACTTCAATACACCTGGAGAAGTAATTACCTTGCCAACTCGGAATGATGATGCCTTTAGCCCTCGGATCGGCTTGGTGTATCAGCCTAGCGAAAACGTTTCTCTCTACGCCAGCTATACGCGATCTTTTTTCTCTGTTTATGGCTATGACAACCAAAGCTCAGATGAAGATGTCATATTCGATCCGACAAGGGGAACTCAATACGAAGTCGGCGTAAAAACCGACTTTTTAGCCAGAAGGCTTTCAGCAACCTTAGCAGCCTATCATCTCACTAAGACAAATGTTCTTACACCCAATCCAGATGACCCCGACTTTTCCATTCAAACTGGAGAACAGCGCAGTCAAGGAATCGAGCTAGATATTACAGGTGAGATTTTACCTGGTTGGAATGTAACTGCTGCCTATGCTTACACGGATGCAGAAGTCACTGAAGATAACACGTTTCCGGTCGGCAATCGATTGCCAAACGTGCCAGAAAATCAAGCCAGTCTGTGGACAACCTACGAGATCCAAGCAGGGGATCTAGAAGGTTTAGGTTTTGGTCTGGGGTTGTTTTATGTGGGTGCGCGACAAGGAGATTTAGATAACTCGTTTGAAATGGGCGATTACTTCCGTACTGATGCAGCCCTTTACTACCGGAGAGGTCGTTTTAATGCGGCGATTAATATGCGCAACCTATTTGATATAGACGCTGCTGCATTTGCCTACAGCAGAGCATACATTCAAAGAACCGAACCGTTTACAATCGTTGGCTCCATCAGTTGGGAGTTTTAATCGATCGCCCTGTTAGCGATCGCATGTCAACCCCGAAAATTTCAACTTTCATCCACATTGTTGAATTAGATTATTGGTGAGACTAATTGCGATCGCGCTGATTCATCCTGGCGATCGCGTTCTTAGTTGCTCTCGAAACGCCATCACCGCATCAAACTGTTCCTCTGGTTTCACATAGTTTGCTAATAACCCCGTGTCACAATCCGGCAATAACTCGCTTGTTGTAATTCGCTCGTATTCCTCAGCGCGTAGATGATAAATCGTAAATTGCCCGCTTTCCCAAACCCACACTTCCGTTACCCTCAACCCGCGATAAATCTCTAGCTTATCCACCATGCCACTACTCAATACAACCTCAATCGCTAGATCGGGAAACTCCTTTTTCTGCCCCAAGCAATAGCACTCATCTGGCTCCAATCCGCGCTGTTTCGCCACCTTACGAAATGTTGCCGAGCCGATTGCATGAAAGCGGATGCGCGACTCCTGAAAGTACGCCTCCATTAACATCCCAATCGTTTTTTTAAGTTCTTCGTGCAGTGAAGAGGTGGTCATAATTTCTAGAGTTCCTTCCAAATAGCTCAACCGCAACCCTGGAAAATCATCGCCCAAGGTTGCTAGCAACAATTCATACTGCTGCCAACTTACGCCCTCCAGCACTACACGCTGTTCTGACAAGGGTTGTGAAATCGCTGAAGACAATAGTTGAGAATTCATCAGGATTCGCACTCCAATTCGTCCTTCCATATTAAAATATCGAAGCTTCTACCACGGAGATAAAATCCTTTGCGTCAATCTGGCGCGAATTGTTATCGCCATAAAATTGCTCCATTATTGTAGGCTGAGTAATCGGTAGTGAATTTTTCTATCCCACTCCCGTACGGGCGGGTTCACCAAAAAACTCTTTTCTCAACTAATATTCTGAGTGAACCCGCCCCTACGACTCCCGATGATTGTGACTCGCCAACGCTTATTTCTATTTATTATTGCTTTACTCCTCATCGTACTTTCCTGGTGGCAAATTGCGGCTGCAAGAACTGGGCTAATCGTACAATCCCTCTCTAGAGATGGCATACCAATGCTGTATGTCGCACCAGTGCGATCGCCAAAAATACCAGGAGTACTGATAGCTCACGGTTTTGCAGGCTCTAAGCAATTAATGTTGGGTTATGCCTACACGCTGGCTGATGCAGGCTATGCGGTGATGTTGTGGGATTTTAGCGGGCATGGAGCTAATAGCAAACCCTTGGCACGATCGTCACTCCAAGCCGATCTCGATACTGCATACAAAGCTTTACTCGCTCAGCCTAGAGTCGATCCGCAACGAGTCGCTGTATTGGGACATTCGATGGGTAGCGGTGCGGCGATGACAGCAGCAATTCAACAAAGCGATCGCTTTACTGCAACTGTGGCGATCTCTCCTACTAGAGCCGCAGTTACACCCCAAGTTCCCGCTAACTTGCAACTACAGGCAGGAAATTGGGAACCGCGTTTTGTTGCCACTGCCCAGCAATTACTACAACAAGCAGGGGGAGAAAGTCAAGGGCGATCGCTCGTCATCGTTCCCAATGCCGAACATATTACTATTCTCTTTCGCCAAGCTAGCCACCAAGCAGCTAAAACCTGGCTCGATCGCAGTTTTGGTATTCAAAATTCCAGCAATTATATAGATAATCGCATGACTTGGTATGGCGTACATCTATTTGCGTGGCTTCTCATCTTAGGCGCTGTTGCTCCTACGATCTTAAGCGAGACAACACTACGTCAGCCACCGAGAGTCTGGCAGCGCTTTCCCGCAAGAGGAGTATCAGATCTGCTGTTTCAAGCAGCAATTCAGGCTCACAATTCTGACACTGTAAGTAAAAGCGATCGCCTTAAAAGTTGGATTGGTTTAATCTTGAGTCCTTTAGGGGCAATTGGCATACTCGCATTACTAAACCGCAACACAGACATTGCCAGCTTAGGTGGCGTGTTAGTAGGTGGTGCGTTGGGAATTTGGTTTTATGCGGCTGGTATCGTCTGGCTGTTGGCTAACTTGCGTTTACCGCGTTTGACTCTAGCAGGATTGGGATTGGGTTTGGGGCTGTTTCTCCTGCTTTGGGTTGCTTTTGGGGCGATGGCGCAGGTAGTCTGGTTACAGTGGTGGTTGGTTCCCGTTCGCTTGCAACTGTGGCTGTGGTTATCGTTGCTGTGTTTTCCCTGGCTGCTTGCTTCCGGTATTGCCCAAAGACAAAGTAGCCTTAAATCGCGATTTATTTGGTGGTTGGGACAAAGTTTAGTCTTAGTCATAGGACTGTCGGCAACAATCCAAATGCTGCCCCAAATTGGTTTTATCTTCCTCTTGTTGCCTATCTTCCCCTTATTTTTGGCAATGTTCGCGATCGCATCTGCCTCTGTCAAAGATGTTTGGGCTTATGCAATTGGATGTTCTCTATTTTTCAGTTGGGCGATCGCGGCTGCTTTTCCCCTGGTAGGATAACCTAAGCTTAAATTCAGTTGCCAATAATATCAGTGTTAGCAATCGAGAATGGCTTATGAAATCGTTGCATCGCCCAGATATGTATGCATGGTCGATTTTCGACCGCGATCGAAACATGGATTTCAATAGCTACATTTGGATTCGCCCCAAAGGTAATATCCTCATCGATCCTTTAGCATTATCAAACTACGATTTCGATCGCCTCAATTCTTTTGGTGGTGCAGCTTGGATTATTATCACGAATTCCGACCATATCAGAGCAGCTAAAGGGATCGCCCATGTCACCGGAGCGAAAATTGCTGCCCCATTAGGTGAAAAAGAAACCTTCCCCATTGCGTGCGACTGCTGGTTGATGGATGGGGATGAGTTAGTCTCAGGGTTACAAGTTTTTGCTTTATCTGGTTCCAAAACTCTTGGGGAATTGGCACTGTTAATTGAAGGTAAAACTTTAATTACAGGTGACTTAATTCGCGCCCCCAAAGCTGGTAGCCTGACAATTTTGCCCGATAATAAGCTCAGTCACAAAGCGGATGCTGTAGCCTCAGTCCGCCGCATTGCTGCGATCGATAGTATTGAAACCGTACTCGTAGGTGATGGTTGGTCGATCTTTCGCAATGGTAGCGATCGCCTCAAGGAACTAGCAGCAACGCTATGAGGGTATGGGGTGTGGGACGTAGGATACTACACCCTAATGCAGTTGGTTAGGATCTTCTAGAGTTATTGGGAGTTCGGTATTTTCGACTCGGTTAGGATCTTCCAAACTAGGGGGAAGTTCTGTATTTTCCGTTCTGTCGAGATCGTTCGCTCTTTCGGAAGTGCCTGCATCTCCAAATTCCTCTTCTACCACACAACCAGCTACAGAAACCGAATATTTATGACCTGTAGTGCTGATATCTCCAACTCTCACATTGACCTGATAGGGTTGATTGTCACGACGGGGAATAGCTGCAATTTTTAGCGGTTGACCTTCTAGCAGCCTCACCGAAGAATTGCGATAGAACTGATCCTTCGTACCATCGCTATATTTCAGGTAAACCGATATGTTGTACTTAGCAGTCTGTTCTGGCATCAGATCGACGACAAAGCGATCGAACGTAGCACCACCCGGTACGCCAAAATCGGTATTGTAGTTATTCCGAGAGATCAGCATTCCTGGTGCGGAAACGATTTTTCTCACCTGCGTCCCATCACCCCCGATCGCATTTAACGATTCACAGCTTTGACCGTAAGCAGGTACGTTACTAGCCAACAACCCTAAAATTCCCAACACGGCACAACGATAAAACACGCCCCAACCTCCTTCTGAGCTTTATTCGCCAAAAGTCTACTAGAGATAACCATATTTTTTTGGAAATGTCAAGAAATTTATTGTTTGAAGGTTGTTGGTTGTTGGTTGGCAGTTGACACTCCCTTGTCCCAATTTTGAATTGTGAATTGCGACTCTCCCGTACGGGCGCACAGCAGTGCGCCCCTACCGACTCCCGAAACTACGGCGCGGACTCAAATGCCGCATAACTACCCCCTAATCCCTCGACAATCGTGCGGGTATTGGCAACTAGCATCTTTGGGTAAGTATCGCCGTCTGTGCCTGGTTCTCCTAATCCATCAGCGTAGAGTTCTCTATCTGCAACTTTGACTTTTGCTTCCCTTGCTACAGCTTCAATCAGTTGCGGATTAACTGTCTTTTCGGCAAATATTGTCGGAACGCCAGATTTTCTGATATCTTTGACGAGTTCTGCTACCCTGGCAGCTGTAGGTCTTTCTTCCGTGCTAATCCCTTGTAAGGCTCCTTCAATTGGAATTCCATAAGCATTTGCATAGTAACCCATTGCATCGTGGGTGGTGACTAATTTACGCTGTCCAGGTGGAATTGTCTGAATCTGGGATTTAATCCAAGTATCGATCTGTTTGAGTTCACCCGTCAGTTGTTTGGTATTGCTGGTATATTTTGCGGTGTTATTCGGAAATGCTTTTGACAAGGAGTCAGCGATCGCATTGGCGATGCGAATACCGTTTTGGGCATTATGCCATACGTGCGGATCGGTAACGGTTTGTCCGTCTTCCTCAAGTTGTTGGGGTTTGGGAACGCCAATCTCATGCACTGCTACTTTAGGTACGGGGTTAGAGGTGGCTTTGATTAGTTTAATGAGACCAGACTCAAAGTTGTAACCACCATACAAAATTAATTGCGCTTGCTCGATCGCTTTGCTATCTTCTGGTTTCGGTTGATATAAGTGAGGGTCAGCACCAGGCTCGATTAAACATTTTAAGTCTATGGTGTTTGCCGCGATTTCTTGAGTTAATCCGCAGGTAACGCTGTTAGTTGCAACTACAAGTGGTAAGTTATTTTTCTGCGCGATCGCCTCATCCCCTTTAAGATTCAATCCAGCTAGACCAAGTGCGATCGCAAAGGTCGCTATAGATTTGACAGACAACTTTAACATCTTCTTTTCGAGCTTGGGTGATAATGATTATCATTGTGCTATAAGAAGGCGTATGTTAGAAGTCCAACATTTAACCGTCAGCTATCGAGGTGTATCTGCTGTTGAAGATGTCAGTTTTCGCCTGCAACCAGGACAAATCGTTGGCGCGATCGGTCCTAATGGTGCGGGTAAAAGCACGATGGTCAAGGCAATGTTGGGTTTAGTACCAGCTGTAAGTGGAGTGGTAAAGTATCGCGATCGCGCCTTAAAACAACAGCTGAATGCAGTAGCATACGTCCCTCAACGCACGCAAATTGACTGGGATTATCCCGTGACCGTGTGGAACGTTGTCATGATGGCACGAACGAGACAGACGGGATGGTGGCGCGAACCCAATCGTCAATCTAAGCAAATTGTCGCTACTGCTATAGATCGAGTTGGGATGTGGGAACTGCGTCACAGACAAATTGGCGAGTTATCCGGCGGACAACAGCAGCGAGTCTTCTTAGCGCGATCGCTAGCACAGGAAGCAGAATTATTCTTTTTTGACGAGCCATTTGTTGGTATCGACAAGAAAACCGAAACAATTATGTTTGATGTATTTTCCGAATTAAAATTGCAAGGTAAAACTCTATTAGTTATTACCCACGATCTCGCCACAACATTAATCAAATGCGATCGGCTCTTATTATTAAATCGTCAGTTAATCGCCAACGGTTCTCTCAAAGAAGTCACGACAACAGCCAACATCCAACGCGCCTACGGTGACAGCATTTTGTTAATTCGGAATTCGGAATTCGGAATTCGGAATTAGTAGCTCTCACGAACAAATAACAAATAATAAATGACAAATGACTAACTTATTACTCGAACCGCTAAGTTTTGAATTTATGCGTTTAGCGCTAGTAACAGCAATTTTACTAGGTATACTTTGCTCGGTTATCGGCACTTACTTAATCGTACAACGGATGGGTTTATTAGGAGATGTTATTGCTCATGCAGTGTTACCAGGACTAGCGATCGCATTTTTTCTAGGAATTGATATATTTGTCGGTGCATTTATTTCCGGTACGCTCAGCACGTTTGTCATCTCTTGGATTCAGTCTCAGTCTCGAATCAAAGTCGATGTAGCAATGGCTTTGGTTTTTTCGGGCTTTTTAGCATTAGGAATTACTCTAATTACCGTACTCAAAAGCAAACTAGATTTACATCAGTTTCTCTTTGGCGATCTTTTAGGAGTCACCACAATCGATGTATGGAAAACTTTCGCGATCGCCATCATCATATTGCTATTAGTTAAGCTATTTTACAAGGAACTATTATTCTATACTTTCGATCCCTTGGGCGCTCAAGCTGTCGGTCTACCAGTCACTTTAATTCACTTAGGCTTAACATCTGCTATTACCTTAACAATTATTGCGAGTATGCAAGCAGTAGGTATAGTGTTAGTAGTTTCGCTTTTAATTGGACCTGGAGCTACAGCTTACTTACTCGTGAAAGAATTACATCAAATGATGATTTTTGGATCGATTATTGGAATTTTTAGTAGTGTCACTGGAATGTATTTTAGCTACTATTTCAATGTTCCTTCTGGTGCGGCGATTGTCTTAGTAGTTTCAGGGTTATTTATATTAGCACTATTATTCAGCCCTTCCCAGGGCATTTTAACCCAGCCAGCAGTAGCAAATCGTTCTCTTTCAATCTTAGGTCAATTCAAACAATCGAACAAACGAATTTAAAAATATAGAGACGTTACATGTAACGTCTCTACACTGTCAAAGCGGTAGCTTACCTTGTAATTGCTGAACTGCAACGATACAACTAGAACAGTCACAACCATATCTTTGAATTGCAGCCTGCGACTCTTCATCAGTGAAATCTAAAGTAGGAACTTCATCTTTTGATGGATTTTCTGTAACATTGGTAAAAGGTTTAGGAGTTGGGCGATCGAATACTATGTCAACTAAGGGAGGAGATACCGATTTTGAGGTATCGTTAGGTTGAGTAACAATTTCTCTAGCCTGAGCTGGATCGGGAGCTATAAGTATTAATGCCATCAGCGTAGGACAGGCAAATAAGGCTAATTTAGATAACTTCATAAGTCACGCCATAAAGAATTATCTGGTTGGCGCAGATTTTAACTGATTTGAGCTATTTTGTAAACAATTTTTTCAATTATCTAAAATTTATGCATCACAGAAAAGAGATCGATCGCCACACTTAGTTGTCTAGATTTACAAACGCGCTCGTCAATCGATCTTTTTAGTATTACATTTTACTTTTTTAGTGTTGCGTATTTTACTTAATTTGGTGTTCATTATTGAACATGATGTTAGATAAGCTCCTAATTAAATTGCTAGATGACTTCAACTTCCATAGCAGTTCTAAATGATTTGTAAAGCAGGCTTCTCCTGCTCCGCGTTCATGAATCAAATAGGACTGCTATAGCTGCAAATATTAAAAGCAAGTGAAAATTTCTCAGTTATGTAGCCAAATAGGTTTATGAATAAGGCTTTATATAGATCGCTCGTTAGCAGTGGTTTATTTATTTTCGTAGAATAATTTTATTGTCAATAGAAGAATCTTTCATCTATGAAAGTTGTAAACTATGCGGAATTCCGTTACTGCCGATTCTAAAAAGCTACCACTACGCCTGATTCTAGTCGTGCCGTTTGTGCTCCAAATCTTTGCTGCTGTGGGACTAGTAGGATATTTCTCCTTCCGAAATAGCCAGCAGACGATAAACGACCTAGCTAATCAGCTAATGACAAAAGCTAGCCGACTTGTTAACGAACACCTTAACGCTTATCTAGCCACTCCACATCAAATTAATCAAATCAATGCCGATGCGGTAGAACTAGGACATTTGGACTTGCAAAACTATCCTAAACTAGGACATTACTTCTGGAAACAGTTACAGGTGTTTAATGTTGGCTATATTTCTTACGCAACAGTAAAAGGTGAATTTGCCGCAGCTGGCTATTACAAAAATCCCCAAGAGGCTGTAATTGATGAAGTCTCTTCAGCTACTAAAAGAAAAGATTATATATATGCTACAGATAGTCGTGGCAATCGTACTAAGTTAATTAAGAGCTTGCCAGATTACGATCCGCGATCGGAGTCTGTTTTTCAAGATACGGCGCGAGCA
The DNA here is from genome assembly GCF_003991895.1 of Chroococcidiopsis cubana SAG 39.79. Classification (NCBI taxonomy): domain Bacteria; kingdom Bacillati; phylum Cyanobacteriota; class Cyanophyceae; order Chroococcidiopsidales; family Chroococcidiopsidaceae; genus Chroococcidiopsis; species Chroococcidiopsis cubana. Next base: position 90,668 of record NZ_RSCK01000016.1, on the reverse strand, counting down.
GGTAAACCAACTTGGAGTCAGGTTTACGCTTGGGATGAAGATCCAGATATTTTATCGGTTGCGGCTGGCTACCCGATTTACAACAAAAATAAAGCATTGCTAGGAGTTATTAGCGCCGATCTGCGCCTCACACAGATTGGTGATTTCTTGCGCCACATACAAGTGAGTCAGTCGGGAAAAATTTTTATTGTCGAACGGAATGGATTAGCTGTAGGAAGTTCGAGTCCTGAACCGCCATATACAATTGTGAATGGTAAAGCACAGCGGCTTAATTTTCTCAACAGTCGCGATCGCTTAATTCAATCTACAGCACAATATTTACAAACTAAGTTTGACAGCTTAAAACAAATTCAACATAGCCAACAGCTAGAGTATATGCTGGCAGGAAAACGCCAGTTCGTCCAACTGACACCGTGGCGAGATAAATACGGTTTGGACTGGTTAGTGGTTGTTGTCGTACCTGAATCTGATTTCATGGCACAAATTAACGCCAACACCCGTACTACAATATTGCTCTGTTTGGGAGCATTAGCGATCGCTACAGCAATTGGTGTTTATACTTCTCGTTGGATTACTCAACCAATTTTAAAGCTGAGTCGAGCCAGTCAGGAAATTGCTGCTGGAAATTTAGCGCAAACAATCACAGTTAAAGGTATTCAAGAACTCGATATTTTAGCTAAGTCCTTTCACCAAATGGCAGGACAATTAAGAGAATCTTTTGCAGCTTTAGAAACGACAAATCAAGCATTAGAACAGCGCGTGAGCGAACGTACTCTTCAACTGCAATTAGCAAAAGAGGCTGCTGATGCTGCGAATCAAGCCAAAAGCGAATTTCTTGCTAATATGAGCCATGAGTTAAGGACTCCGTTAAATGGGATTTTAGGTTACGCTCAAATTCTCCAGCGTTCTTCAAGAATTACAGAGCAAGAACATAAAGGAATTAGTATTATCTCTCAGTGTGGCAATCATCTCCTTACCCTAATTAATGAGATTCTCGATCTTTCAAAAATTGAAGCGCGCAAGATGGAACTTTATCCCATTGAATTTCATTTTCCTGCTTTTCTACAAGGGGTAGTAGAAATTTGTAGCGTTCGTGCCGAGCAAAAGAAAATTGCTTTCGTTTATAGTGCGGAAAGCGAAATACCTTCTGGGATTTACGCTGATGAGAAGCGTTTGCGCCAGGTATTAATTAACTTGCTCGGCAATGCAATTAAATTTACAGAGCGCGGGGAAGTTAAATTTACAGTTAAAAGCCGAAAACTCGAAAATTTAAATTATCAGGTAAGGTTTCAAATCGAGGATACTGGTGTAGGCATGACAGCCGAACAATTAACAAAGATTTTTTTACCCTTCGAGCAAGTGGGAGATAATAAATACCAAGCGCAAGGAAGTGGTTTAGGACTAGCAATTACCCAGAAAATTGTTTCTTTGATGAAAAGTACCATTCAGGTATCTAGTCAAATAGGAAAAGGTAGTATTTTTTGGTTCGATCTAGAAGTGACTGAAACTACAAGATGGTTGGACATAGCTAGGCTAAGGTCTCAAGGTAAGATTGTTGGTTTTCATGGCAATAAGCAGAAAATTTTAGTAGTTGACGATCGCTGGGAGAATCGTTCTGTTATTGTCAGTCTTTTAGAGCCAATTGGATTTGAACTAGTAGAGGCTGAAAACGGTCGAGAAGGTTTAGAAAAATCGTATAAATTTCATCCCGATCTCATTATTACTGACTTAGTAATGCCACTGATGAACGGCTTTGAACTGTTACAGAAAATTCGCGTCTCAGAGCAACTTTCTGGAATTGTCGCGATCGCCTCTTCTGCTAGTGTATTTGAAACTAATCAATACCGTAGTTTAGCTGCTGGAGCCGATGAATTTTTACCCAAACCAATACAAGCAGAAATTTTATTAGAAATGTTGCGATCGCATTTAAATTTAACTTGGATTTACGAACAACAAGAGAATCAAATAGTCTCATCAATTCAAGATTATGCTAGCCAGCCTCATCAAACCGAGCTGCCTCCAGATGAAATCTTGACTCAACTATACGAACTCGTCAGAAAAGGCGATCTGGATAATATTTTAACCGTAGCCTATCAATTAGAAAAGTTAAGCGATCGCTATCTATGTTTTGCTCAAGAAATTATTCAGTTAACCGAAAACTTTCAGGTTAAACAACTACGAGAAAAACTGCAAAAATACATAAAAAATTGAAGCAATGATGAGATATAGCTTTTTATTATAGCATTATTATAGCGGTTTTCAATTGGGTAAAGCACACGTTCTGTAGGGGCGCACAGCCGTGCGTCCCTACAAATGTCATGCACGCAATTGAGAATTGCTATATTTGATTTATGGACGTAAAATAGGCTTCTATGCTGCCATAGAAATGATAGATGCGAACAACAGACAATTATCTGTTGTTCGCAAAATATTTATGACTGCTATATTAAATATTAATACGATTGCTTAACGCATAAACTACAAATAAATCATCAATGTTCATTTGTATCACCCCAGCTTAAATCTGCGTTTAAGTTTATTTTTTCAACAGTAGCTCTATTTTTAAATTTAATCTTATAATAATTTAATGAAAGCTCTAAATAACGGACTGATATTAATTGTGGATGACAACCCCACAAACTTGTCAGTCTTATCGCGTACGCTAAAAAGTGCAGGATTTAACATTAGAGTTGCAATAGATGGTGAAAGCGCGATCGAGCTGGTAAATTGCGAGCCACCAGATCTCATATTATTAGATGTCCAGATGGAAGCACTGGACGGATTTGAAACCTGTAGCATACTCAAAGCAAATCCAGCCACGCAAAAAATCCCCATTATTTTTATCACTGCTTTAGCCGATCCGCAGGCTAAAATTAAAGGTTTTGCTGTCGGAGCAGTAGACTATATTACAAAACCATTTTACGAAGCAGAAGTTATCGCCAGAGTGTCAGTACATTTACAATTGAGCTTTTTAACGCGCACAGTAACGGAACAAGCGATCGCGCTGCAAAAAGCCAATCAGGAATTACAAAATCTCATCTATATAGATAGCTTGACCCAAATTGCTAATCGTCGCCAATTTGATACTTGTATCGAGAGAGAGTGGCGGCGACTAGCACGGGAGCAAGCACCGCTAGCTTTAATTTTGTGCGATGTCGATTACTTTAAAAAATACAACGATTGCTACGGTCATATCGCTGGAGATATTTGTTTACAAAGCATTGCCAAAGCGTTGATGCGTGCTGTGACACGTCCGGCAGATTTAGTCGCAAGATATGGTGGTGAAGAATTCGGAATTATTTTGCCAAATACCAATACTGAAGGTGCAATTCGAGTCGCCGAACGCATTCAAGCAGAGATCGAACAGCTTCAGATTCTCCATTCTCAGTCTGAAGTCAGTGCATACGTCACTGTGTCTTTAGGAATTAGCAGTCAACTTCCGCATCGGGAAATGTCAACTGAAAAATCGATCGCTGCTGCCGATCGCGCTCTCTATTGTGCCAAACAGCAAGGACGTAATACTTATTGTATTTGCGATCGCTTCTAGAAGACTGGCAAGCTAGATAAGAGATCCAAAGAATTTGGTATACCAATACAATGCAACCAAACCAAGCAGAGATTGAGGCAATTCGCGCACAAATTGCGGCTTTACAGCAAGAATGCGCCTCCCTCAGCGCTGAGTCACCAGAAAGTAGCTCTACCCAGGCGCAAACAACAAACGATAGCTTAGCACAGCTACTAGAAAGCTTAGCAGCTTTGACGGCGCAACTGCGACAAAAACGCGCCGAATTCAGCGCCTTGCAGGTGCGATCGCAATATCAATCGATCGAGCAACACGTCGAGGAAGGGAGAACGCAAGCTAAAGTTCACGCCGATCGAATCAACGAACTTGCAGGAGAATTAGCCGAAGAAATCCGCGCGCTTAAAGCGATCGCAGATCGAATCAGTCCGAGTTATTGGCAAGTTTACTACAAACCGTTTATCACTGGCTTTCAAACGATTTCAGTCCCTCATGTCCGTTCTGATGGAGACGTGTGGACGATTGTGAATCGCGTAGTTTAGATACAGGTGGTTTAGATATAGATTGTAGGGGTGTATCGTAATGCATCTCTACAACTACAGGCAAAGGCTTCTGATAAAAATTAAATACATGGCGATCGCTACTCTCAGCGACAAGATACTGGCTAGTAGCGAGGGGACTGAAAACAACGGGTTCAAACTGTCGCAAGTTTTGACATTCTTCAATCACAGGGAAAGGTTTGTGTCTGGTAACATCATTCCAGCCAAACACTAACATTCCGCCTGGACGCAAGCATTGAAAACATTGCTGAAACGATATCTCTGTTGCTTCTTTACTATCAATCCCATGTCCGAAGACACCGTTATAAACTATTAAGTCAAAGTTACCAGGGGCAAAATGCTGGCTTAAGTTTAATAGCGAGTCAACAACGTGTCGTTTAGAACCAAATTTTTTTCTGTTCGGATTAATTTCAATCGTCCAGTACTCTTTATTTTTGAAATAGCGATTGTACGGTTTAGTGTACCAGTCGCTACCAACAAATAGGATTTTGTGAAATTCATTACATTTGACGATGTAGGGAATAATTGCATCTTCTAATACGAAGCGATCGGGAGAGTTTAGATAAAAGCTGAAACCCTTCCTTCTAGTGACAGATATCAGAGCTAACCAGCTTTGAATTTGATTGACTAAGGGTTTAGAAAGAGCTAGTTTAGCAAGATCCTTAGCCTGCCTGAGAATACTCATAGATACAATAACCTTAATTAAAATAAATTTTTGTCAGAAAAACTTTTAGCAATCTCGACCATTTTATTTAAGGTAAAAGTAGTCAATCTGCGATCGATCTGAGCTGAGATTTGCTTCCTGACTCGACCTAGCTATCAAATTTTTTCTGACTTAAAGAATAGTATAAAAAGTTTTTTAAAAAATAGGAAGATTCTAAATTTGACGAGTAAGAACAAGTGATTTCGTTCGCCGACTAAAATCGCTTTGTTTTAGCAAATCGATGACTTATTTGCTCAGTAGATAAACTGTGTTCAAAGTTACTTTAAATATTTTGTGTAACTGTCTAAAATTTTATTTATCAAGAAAAAATTACAGTATAAAAAATATCATTTTATTTCTGTTGAATAACCTATTTAAAGACTTTTATTTGCGTGTAATACTGAAGACTACTCAGTGTAAATGTAGCGAAGAGCAACATGGTGATTTTTCTTTATCGCTGCTTCTGGCGTGCGAGTTGCTCAATGATAGTATTTCTCAGTACTACCATATTTTATAAGTAGTTTTTTATACTGCAATGTGTTGTAAGTATTTTTACTGTAAAAGTTAAAATTTTTAGCAAAGCAGGTAAAATTACCTTTGCAAATCTTTACTTAACTTAATAAAATAGAAGCCATAGATAGTAAGTATTTATTCCCAGCCATGTTTCCCGAACAAGTCCCTTGGCTAAGCATCATCACCCTACTACCGCTAGTAGCCAGCCTAGCCATTCCTTTGATTCCAGACTCTAAAGGCATTGTTCGCTGGTATGCTCTCGGAGTCGGGATTGCAGATTTCTGCATCATGCTCTATGCCTTTTGGCAGCATTTTGATTTACAAAACTCTACATATCAACTCGTCGAAAGCTATGCTTGGATTCCCCAGATTGGTTTAAACTGGTCGGTTGCCGTTGACGGTTTATCCATGCCTCTAGTGTTGCTAGCAGGTTTTATCACCACGATGGCAACATTGGCAGCGTGGAACGTGACAAACAAGTCACGCTTGTTCTACTTCCTAATCTTGGTCATGTACAGCGCCCAAATTGGCGTGTTTGTTGCCCAAGATGTATTGATGTTCTTCTTAATGTGGGAAATCGAGCTAGTCCCTGTATACTTGCTGATCTCCATTTGGGGAGGACAAAAGCGGCGCTACGCTGCCACTAAGTTTATTCTGTATACTGCTGCTGCTTCTATATTTATTCTGATATCTGGTTTAGCAATGGCTTTTTACGGGGATACAGTCACCTTCGATTTGACTGCCCTGGGGCTGAAACACTATCCTAAAGTCTTGGCAATGCTAGCCTATGCGGGATTCTTTATCGCCTTCGCTGTTAAATTGCCAGTATTTCCCCTGCACACTTGGCTACCAGATGCTCACAGTGAAGCATCTGCCCCCATCTCAATGATTTTGGCTGGGGTATTGCTAAAGATGGGTGGTTATGCGCTCATCCGCTTTAATATCGAACTACTACCCGATGCTCACGTTTACTTTGCACCAGTCTTGGCAATATTGGGAATAGTTAACATTATTTACGGTGCTTTTGCTGCCTTCGGTCAAGGTAATCTCAAGCGGCGACTCGCTTATTCTTCCATAGCCCACATGGGTTTTGTCCTGATTGGGATTGCTTCCTACACTGATTTAGGCATTGGCGGCGCAGTATTGCAAATGGTTTCCCACGGTTTAATTGCCGCTTGTTTATTCTTCCTATCGGGAGTAGCTTACGATCGCACCCATACTTTAATCATGGAAAAGATGGGGGGGATGGCGAAAGCAATGCCCAAAGTCTTTGCTTCATTCACTGCCGCTTCAATGGCTTCTTTAGCTTTACCCGGAATGAGCGGATTTGTGGGTGAGTTGACGATATTCCTCGGCATCACCACCAGTGACGCTTACAGTTCTGCGTTTAAAACCGTCGTCATCTTCCTCGCCGCTGTTGGTTTAATTCTGACTCCGATTTACTTGCTGTCCATGTTGCGGCAAGTCTTCTATGGAAAAGAAAATCAGGAATTGGCATTCGAGTCATATTTAGGCGATGCTAGACCGAGAGAAGTTGCGATCGCCATGTGTCTGCTAGTTCCCATCGTCGGTATTGGTTTGTATCCTAAAATTGCTACGCAAACCTTTGATGTCAAGACGGTAGCAGTCGCAAGCCAAGTACGTACCGCCCTGTCTACCGTGGTAGCACAGCAGCCCAAGACTCCTCTATATTCTCGCCTGCTGGCTGCACCTCAGTTAGCCGTGACTCAGACATCAAATTTGGCTGAATAGTCATTTGTCAATTCTTTGTATTTATCTGTAGGGTGCGTTAGTTACTAACGCACCCTACATTTTTGCATCTCCAGATGATGATAGCGGTTTTCAATTGGAGCAATACACGTCTGGTAGGGGCGCACAGCTGTGCGCCCCTAATTATGTTGTTGTCGAACAAATCCCGACAAAAAAAGTCGGGTATGTTTGACTCGCTATATACACCGTGTTAGTATCAACCGAAGTTGACGGACAATCGAGGGAATGACTAATGACTCAGGCGATCGCAAACCAAACCAAGACAAACGCCACGTTTAGAGCCTTGAAATGTAAAGAATGTGGTGCTGAGTACGAACTACAAGCAATGCACGTTTGCGAATATTGCTTTGGACCATTGGAAGTTGCCTACGATTACAGCGCTCTGCGCGATACCGTCACTCGCGAAAGCATTCAAAAAGGACCCCACTCAATTTGGCGCTATCGTCCTTTTTTACCTGTTGCTACCGATAACCCAATTGATGTCGGGACTGGCTTAACACCTTTAGTTCGTGCCAATCGCCTAGCGCGTCGCCTCGGACTGAAAAAGCTTTACATCAAGAACGATGCTGTCAACATGCCTACCCTGAGCTTTAAAGATCGGGTGGTATCGGTAGCCCTGACTCGTGCTAGAGAGCTAGGCTTTACGACAGTATCTTGTGCGAGTACGGGGAATTTAGCTAATTCTACCGCGGCGATCGCCGCTCACGCAGGTTTAGATTGCTGCGTCTTTATCCCCGCCGATTTAGAAGCAGGTAAGGTTTTAGGAACTTTGATCTACAGCCCTACTGTAATGGCAGTACAAGGTAACTACGACCAAGTCAACCGCCTCTGTTCTGAAGTAGCGAATACATACGGCTGGGGTTTTGTCAATATCAATTTGCGCCCCTATTACTCCGAAGGTTCCAAGACTTTAGGTTACGAAGTTGCAGAACAACTGGGTTGGGAACTCCCAGACCACGTAGTTGCGCCTCTAGCTTCTGGTTCCCTGTTCACCAAAATCTACAAAGGCTTCCAAGAATTTACCGAAGTTGGCTTAGTAGAAGGCAAGCACGTCAGATTCAGCGGCGCGCAAGCCGACGGATGTTCGCCGATTGCCCAAGCTTACAGAGATGGCAAAGACTTTATCAAACCAGTAAAACCGAGTACGATTGCTAAATCAATCGCGATCGGTAATCCCGCTGATGGTGTCTATGCCTTAGATATTGCGCGGAAAACAAATGGTAATATTGAATCAGTCAGCGATCCTGAAATTATCGAAGGCATCAAATTACTAGCAGAAACTGAAGGTATCTTTACCGAAACCGCAGGTGGAACCACGATCGCCGTGTTGAAAAAACTGGTAGAAGCAGGTAAAATCGACCCCGAAGAAACTACCGTTGCTTACATCACTGGAAATGGCTTGAAGACACAAGAAGCCGTCCAGGGATATGCAGGCGAACCCCTAACAATTGAGCCAAAACTCGATAGCTTTGAAAGAGCATTAGAGCGTTCTCGCACCCTCGAACGCCTAGATTGGCAACAAGTTTTGGTCTAATTTTAGATTTTGGATTTTAGATTTTAGATTGGTAATGGGTAGTTGGTAGTTGGTAGTTGGTGATTAATCAGCACCGACTCCCGACTCCCGACTCCCGACTCCCGACTCCCGACTCCCGACTCCCGAAACATGGCTATCAAAGTACTAATTCCGACTGCATTGCAAAAGTTCACCAACAATCAAGCTACTTATGAGGGTAGCGGTAATAGCGTCTCCGAGCTGATTGAATCCTTAGAACAGGGTTTTCCTGGAATTAAGTCCCGTTTGTGTGACGAACAGGGACAACCGCGTCGTTTCTTGAATCTATACGTGAATAGTGAAGATATCCGCTTTTTAGATGGTATAGATACACCTTTAAAAGAAGGCGATGAAGTGAGTATCGTCCCTGCGGTAGCTGGCGGTTAATTCAGTTAACAGTTAACAGTTATCAGTGTAGAGACGTTACATGTAACGTCTCTATTATCATGTCACAATAATTTTAAGGAAAAAGTTATAAAGCGATCGCTCTTATACCTATAGATCGAGGAATGAGTTGAGCAATGGCAGAAGAAAATCAGAATCCAGAACAGGCTCCAGCAGGAGAAACGGCAGGCGAAAACGCGCCACCCAGCACTGTAGATAAACAAGCTCCTGATGTCGTTGCAGAAAATCTTAAAACGACTTCTGACCCAGAAGCTTCAGAGATTCCTACTGCCAACGCACCAGTTCCAGAAGAGAATCTAGTGGCGAACACGGACGAGGCGAAGGAAAAAGGCACGGCGACAGCAGAAGCTCCAAATGAAACTGATCAGCAAGCAAAAGCAGCTGACAAGCCAGGTTCCAAAAAACCCGACGCATCGCCTAAAGCCGATAAGCCAGCCGCCGCTAAAGCAGCAGGTGATAAACCCGCCGCTAAAGCTAAGAAAGAAAAAGGTCCAACAGTCGAAGATAAACCATTTACTGAATTCATCCAACAAGATTACATCCCAGCAATTGAGAAGGCTTTAAAAGCTCAAGGAGCCGTGGATGTAGACTTAACGCTTACCAAGCAAAAAATTCCTGTAGTTGGTTTAGAGCAGCAAGAGTGCTGGCAAATTGTTGGCAAGTGGCAAAATGTCTCGCGACAATTCAACCTTTATTTCCCTGATGAAGATATTCAAGGCAAGAAATATTTCTCTTGCAATGAAGGCTCTCGACCCAGCACTATCGAGCATTTTCTGGGTGACGAACGCAAGATGACGCTCGACCTTCTCATGTGGGGAATCGTCCAGCGGTTGAACGGTCAAAAGTGGCTGTCACTGAATTAGTTAGAGCTATATTCTCGTTTTCGTGCATGATATTTGTAGGGGCGCACAGATGTGCGCCCCTACGTTGCATTTTATGCAAATGCAAATCGCTACGATGACAATTCAAGGAATTTGTAAACAACCACTCCAGTTGCAGGATGATTGTCAACTCCTACATAACCAGACTTGACCATCTCTTTTAAAGTTGTTTCTACTTGAGCAAAAGTAGCACCAGTATCCATCACGCCTTGCGTGACGGAAAGCTTACCCCCATGCGCCGCCGCAGCTTTGAGCAATTTAACCATCAATTGCTCTTTCGGATTTACTTGGATTGTCTGGGTAGCAACTACCGCGTCTGATAGCGGTACGCCAGCAGCAGATAAACCCATTTTGGCTCTTAGCTTAGCGTTGTAATCGTCTACCATATCGGGAATTAGAAATAAATCGATCAATTGTCCGACACCAAATAAACCAAAAGTAAACAGCCACAACAAACCCGTGGCTATTTTGCCGTTATAGAAGCGATGCAACCCGTAAACTTGAAGCAAACAACCCAACCACAGAATATAAGAACTACTAGTTTTATTCATAAGTTGTGTGGATAATCAGGGAGCGTATTTTCTATGTTAGAGATTGGGAATGGGTAGTTGGTAGTTGTTAGTTGTTGGTGAGTGGGTGGTGGATAGTGGCGCTTTGGCTAGAATCGCTTTCTTGTCTTCCTTATCTTCCTTGTCCCCCTTGTCTTCCTTGTCCCCCTTGTCTTCCTTGTCCCCCTTGTCTTCCTTGTCCCCCTTGTCCTCCTTGTCCCCCTTGTCCTCCTTGTCCCCCTTGTCTCTCGACTCCCGACTTCTAATACACAAATCAGTCTGTTTCGCCTAAAAAGTGACAAATTTGTAAAAAAAATTGATGGGGTGTAGTAACTCTTAATGTGGTAAAGCGACGCGATCGCCCTGAACCCTTGGTAGACTGAATTTTAGATAATAAATTGCGCTCTATCTTTTGTTACAGAGATAAGAACCCCACAAGAGCAAAACGACATGGTAGATTCCCTGAAAAAGCCGAGCTTTGAAGAAATACGTCCTGGGGTAAAAGCTCCAGCCAAGGAAACCATTCTCACGCCTCGGTTTTACACCACAGACTTCGATGAAATGGCGCGGATGGATATTTCCGTCAACGAAGATGAGTTGAAAGCAATACTCGAAGAGTTTCGTACTGACTACAATCGCCATCACTTCGTCCGAGATGAAGAATTTGAACAATCTTGGGATCGCATCGATGGGGAAACTCGCCAATTATTTGTTGAGTTTTTAGAGCGTTCTTGTACGGCAGAGTTTTCTGGTTTCTTGCTGTACAAAGAACTCAGCCGCCGCTTGAAGGGGAAAAACCCTGTATTAGCAGAGTGTTTCGCCCTCATGTCACGAGATGAAGCCCGTCACGCAGGCTTCCTAAATAAAGCGATGTCTGATTTTGATTTGTCGCTTGATTTAGGATTCTTAACCAAGAACCACACGTATACTTTCTTCAAACCGAAGTTTATCTTCTACGCCACTTATCTATCGGAAAAAATCGGTTACTGGCGCTACATCACAATTTACCGTCATCTCCAGGCGCATCCTGAAGATCGGATTTATCCAATTTTCCGCTTCTTTGAAAACTGGTGTCAAGACGAAAACCGTCACGGAGATTTCTTTGATGCCATTATGCGGGCGCAACCGCAAATGTTAAATGACTGGAAAGCGCGGTTATGGTGTCGCTTCTTCCTGTTGTCGGTGTTTGCCACGATGTATCTTAACGATATTCAGCGGGCTAAATTCTATGCTTCCATCGGCTTGAATGCGCGAGATTACGATGTCTACGTGATTGAGAAGACGAACGAAACCGCAGGACGGGTATTTCCGGTGATGCTGGATGTAGAGAATCCAGAGTTTTACCAACGCTTAGATGTTTGCGTGAAGAATAATGAAAAATTAACGGCGATCGCTAGCTCTAATACGCCGAAGTTTCTACAATTCTTCCAGAAATTACCGTTCTACGTTTCTAACGGTTGGCAACTCTTGCGCTTGTACTTGATGAAGCCAATTGACGTTGCCCCATCTCACGGAATGGTACGATAGCAACTTTAAGTTTTGCTCCGCTAAAGTGGTTCTGTACTATGCAGAACCACTTTTTTTGTGAAAGAATCGCCAAAATCTCGAAAGTTCGGCTGGAATCTCGGTTTGTTGAAATTACGTCACGGCAGATCCCCCCAACCCCCCTTATCAAGGGGGGCAATCAGCTCCCCCTTTTTAAGGGTGGCTAGAGAGAATCTGACAAGACATATTCCCCCTTTTTTAAGGGAGGCCAGGGGGGATCTGACAAGACATATTCCCCTCTTTTTAAGGGGGGCTAGAGGGGATCTCATCGTTCTGTTCCTTCTCATCTCTACACCTGCGTGGAGTCAACCGCAGCAACACAAAACCCCTAGCGCTGCGGATTTAGATTTAAAACCAGAAATTATTGAAAGCAGCCCTGTTCTACAGCGCTGGATGCGTCAAGTACCGAACGTGCTAGAAGAGATCGATCGCGATCCGAGTTTTCGTACCCGTCTGCGGCTAGGATATTCTTTATTTCCTTCAACAGATAATGCTAGTGGTTGGAATTTTGGTATAGAGGATTTATTTATTAGTAAAAGTGGTTTGACGATTAGTGGAGATTATCATGCAGCTTTCGATCGCCAGCGCGAGGCTTATGGTGTAGACTTACGTTATTACGTGCGCCCTTTGGGAAAGTACATCAATTTTGCGCCGATAATCGGCTATCGACATATGGAAACAGGCGATTATTCCACTGATGGCGTACATTTGGGCGCAAGGCTGCTCTTGGTATTATCTCGCGGCGGTGCGGCAGATATTGCTCTATCTCAAAGTTGGGTGTCTCCTGGTACGGATGATGAAGTGGGATTGACAACACTCTCTTTTGGCTATGCTGTCACTCGCGATTTGCGGTTGTCTACAGATTTACAAAGGCAAAATTCGCGTCAAGAAAAAGATAGTCGGCTAGGAATTGTGTTGGAATGGATGTTGTGAGATTTTGGTATGGTGCCGCAATCGCATTGCGTACCTGCTACAACCACTGGCTACAATAGCGAAGCGATCGACGTTTGATGCTCTACCGGACGGCTATCTTGTCTGTTACCGAGCATAACATCTATCTAAAGATAGATCGTTATAAATATTGCCTAGCTTAAGATATATCTAGCTATTCCGCTAGTTCATGTCTTAACAAGACTAAATCGTTCTAACAGCCCGCATTAAGCGGGTTTTTTCATGTTTATTTTCCGATCGCGCTGCTCCCAAATCCGTGCAGCAGGCAGATGAACTGTATGCTATTGGAAAGAACGAGGCAATAGCAGATCGTACTTGCACTGAGATTGTACTTGCACTGATGGAGAGTATCTATGCGCTACAAACTATTAGGTAACAGTGGATTGCGCGTTTCCGAACTCTGCCTGGGGACGATGACTTTTGGTGAAGATTGGGGGTGGGGAAGTTCTTACGAGGAAAGTCGTAAAATATTCGATGCCTTCGCCGCTGCGGGTGGTAACTTTCTCGATACGGCAAATCTCTATACCAACGGTACGAGTGAAAAGTATGTTGGTGAATTTGTTGCAGGCGATCGCCATAAATGGGTGATTGCGACAAAATATAGTTTAAACACGGGTAATGGCGAAATCAATGCTGGTGGCAACCATCGTAAGAATATGGTGCAGGCAGTAGAAGCCAGTTTGCAGCGATTAAATGTGGAATATATCGATTTACTATGGTTGCACGCTTGGGACTTCACTACGCCTGTAGAAGAGGTGATGCGATCGTTTGACGATCTGGTACGCATGGGTAAGATATTGTATATCGGTGTTTCCGATACTCCAGCTTGGATTATCTCGCAAGCAAATACCCTAGCAAATCTGCGCGGCTGGACACCTTTTATTGGATTGCAGATCGAATATTCTTTGAAAGAAAGGACACCCGAACGAGACTTATTACCAATGGCACAGGCGCTTGGAATTGGCGTGACAGCTTGGAGTCCCCTCGGTGCTGGTTTATTGACAGGTAAATACAATCGTCCAGCAGAGGAGACGGACGAACCAGGAAGACTAAGCAATCCAAATGCAGCCCAAATTAGCGATCGCGATTTAGAAATTGCAGCAGAGGTGACTAAAATAGCCACAGAAATTGATAAAGTACCTTCACAAGTTGCACTCAACTGGATACGGCAACAACCAGGCGGAATTATGCCTATTATTGGCTCCCGTAAACTGAAACAGGTTGAAGAAAATTTAGCTTGTTTGGAATTTCAACTAACTACCGAACAAATGCAGCGCTTAAATGATGTGAGTGCAATTGAACTCGGTTTTCCTCACGATTTTCTCAAAAGTTCGATGGTTCAAGATTTTGCCTTTGGTGGAGCGTTGACTAAGATCGATCGCGATCGCTTTTTCTAGTTTTTAGCCGACCGAAAAATTAGATTGCCAACAGAAATACTGAGTAGCTAAATATATACAAAAAGTCCGTAAAATACGGACTTTTTTATGTGGAATTGTTACTAAAGATTGAGTTAATAAATATGAAGTATTTCCATAAAGACCCGATCGAAACTTGTATTAAAACATCGTTTAACTGCTGCAAACTCAACTGAGTTTTGCAACGCAACTATTAATTATTAAGTTTTACGCATGAGGGAAATTTATGAGTTACGAGCTTTCCCGTCGTCAAGTTTTAAAACTAGCTGGATTCTTATCTGCTGGAACTGCTGCTGTCGGAAGCGTTCCCATCGTGAGTCGGTTTTTCGCCGATCGCGCTAACGCTCAGACTGGTACTGTCTACGTTCGCGAGAATATATATACATTTATCCAGTCGCCACAGAAAGTTGAGGCTCTCAGGAGAGGTATTCAGGTGATGAAATCTCGACCTGATACGAACCCGACCAGTTGGATTTACCAAGCTAATATGCATGGCATTCCCAGCGGTGAGACACGCAGATTAACAGCATGGAGGACATGCCAGCATGGAACCTTCTATTTCTTCCCCTGGCATCGCATGTACCTATATTATTTCGAGCGTATTCTCAGGCAAGCATCCGGCGATCCGAATCTGGCACTTCCGTACTGGAACTATTCAGATTCCGTCGAACAGCGCGTTTTACCCTCACCGTTTCGCATCCCCGCCAATTCTACAAACCCCCTCTATAGCGATCGCGGCAGCAGCATTAATGTCAACCAGGGCGATCCATTGCCAGAAGCCGATGTTAGATATGCAGATGCTTTTCAACGGACAAACTTTTTCCATACATCAGATGGCGGGCGCAGCTTTGGTGGACGCAGGGTAACTGAGGCAAATGCGAATACTCACCGTGCTAATGGTTATGGAGACTTAGAACGAAGACCGCATAACGGCATCCATTCGCGTATAGGCGGCTTAATGGGAAGCGTACCTACTGCTGCCCGCGATCCGATTTTTTGGTTGCATCATGCGAACATCGATCGCCTGTGGGAGCGCTGGTTGCGACTGGGAGGTGGACGAGCAAATGCGACAACAAACAGCGATTGGATGAACGATGTTTTTACCTTCTTTGATGAAAACGGCACTCAGGTACAGTTGCGCGGTAGGGATGTTCTCGATACTGCGGGTCAACTAAACTATTTGTATGACGATCCTTTATCAAGGAGAAACAGATCTGTAACGCCATCGTCGCAGAGTATAGATACAAGTACTCAACAAACAGATACAAGCACTCAGCAACAAATAGCTATGTCGGCTAACGATCGGCAATTAACGATTGTCCTCAGTGATGCGCCTCTCACTCTGTCTGCTCCAGCTCAAGATCTCGTGAGGACGAGAGCATTAACGGCAGAATCTGCATTGACTCTCAACATTACAGGAGTCGAGTACAACCCAGATAATCCTATTCCCTACGACATTTACATCAATTTACCTGAAGGAGTCGCTCCAGACCCTTATGGTCCCTACTATGCTGGGATTCTGTCACTATTCTCTCTGCCCCAAAGAGGCACTTTCCGCCTTGATATTACTTCTACGGTGAGGCAACTACAAAGGCGTAGTCTCATGACGGGAGATTTTATCTCTGTGACTTTTGTGCCACCTTATAGAGAATTACAGCAGGAGCGCTCTACCCAAGATCGCCAAGCTCAATTACAAGGGGCAGTCCGCTTTAGTGGAGTGACTCTGACTAGAGAGTAATCGGGGTCGCTATCGCGCTGTAGCGGCAACGGTGACATCAAAATTGAGCTGAAACGGTTTGAAATTAGCTCCGGCTTTAGGAGTCCCTTTCAATTCCACCTGATAAGCACCGGGTTTGGGAAAAATAATTTCCGCGCCAGGAATGCCTTGATATTTCTCGGCTGTCACGGCTTTGAGTGACGGTTGTAATAGTGGTGCAGCATTTTTCTGGCGCGGTTCGGCATAGACTGCTAGTTGGCAATTACACTGCTGAAGGGGAATTGTTTGTCCGCCTTTACGTGTGAGTGCGATCCAAGCGAGTGTTGCTTTTCCTGCTTGGGGATTGTCGTTAGGTTCGAGGTGAATTGTCCCGCCGACATCGCCGGAGATTTCTACTTTATGGGCGATCGCCTCAGTCGCGATCGCTCCTGTTGCTAGTACGCTGAGTAATAACCATTGAATGTAGTTACTAAGATTTTTTGGCTGAAACATAGTATTTTTCTATATGGAAAATTGACCAAAACCAACGCGATCGCACGAGCAATACTCCCACAGTGGCAACTCCCAAGAGACTTGCATAGAACTGACTGCTTTCACTCACGCTACCTAAATAGTGAGAACCAATCAGCACCGCATGAGCTGAACTCAAAATTGTGGCGGGAATTCCTAATAAATGAATTTGTCGCCAGCGCGTGCCTAAGAATTTTTGGGCGCGATCGCAACTCGTAATTGCTGCCGGAGTCATCAAGATAATCGCAACAAATCCCAAGATTAAACTGATTTGATGGGTGGGTAACAGGAAAGCAAATGCTTCTAAATTCCAGTCCAGCGTATGCGCCATCATGTGAGTTGTATGCGCCAAAGCGAGTACGAAGGCTCCCACGCCTAAGACGCGGCGATATTGTAAGGGCGCAGCCCACAAACGGCTGATGGGACGGGCAATCAGAGCTAGCATTAGGCAGAATAGGGATGCATGACCTGTATAATCAGTCATCGTATCCCCAGTTCGTAGTAGGGTAATCGCCCCAATTGCTACTGTAATCCAGCCACCTAAGCGAAATAATTGACTGCGGCGATCGCGACTTAAAAAAGATGTGGAGACTCCTACCCCTAGCATCATCGGTAGAGTGCCAATGCCAAAAGCGAGCATCGTGGCTGCACCTTGCCATAATTGTCCCGTTTCCGCCGCTTTAATTTGAGCCGCATACAAAAACCCACAGGGCATTAAGCCCCACACTAAACCCAAGCCTGCGGGTGTCCACCATTGTGTTTTAAAAGATAGATTGACCATACCCCGACTCAGGCGATCGTGCCATTTACCGTGCGTCAGGGGGTGTAGCAGGGGAAGGTGGATAAATTGGGGGTTAATTTGCGCTAAACCAAATAAAATGAGCATGATTCCCGTCAGTGTTGCCAGCCAGCGCCGTACTTCGCTTCCGATGCCTGCCATTTGTCCGCTGGCGATCGCGATCGAACCAATCGCCCCAATTGCCGCACCGACGAGAACGTAACTAATTATCCGCCCTAAATTTAATAGAGTATGAAAATAGACTTGCTGCTGCCATTTCGGTTTGTCTTGTTGACCTGATAGGGAAAACGCCACTGTTAGGGGTCCACACATCCCGACGCAGTGTCCGAAACTTCCCAAGAAACCGAGGGACATTATCAGTAGAAGGTCAAAAGTCAAAAGTTAAAAGTTAAAAATTTCTACTTTTTGGTTGCGGGTACTTCTACGATTTGCGTAGCTTCTATCATCTTACCGTTGTGAGCTAAGACCTGATGGTTGTTAGCATTCAAGCTAACCCTAATTTCGTTTTTACCAGGTTTGAGATTGTCTAAATAATACCAAGAGCTATATAAACGAGTGATTTTTTTGCCGTTAACGTAAAGATGGGCGTGACCTTCTCCTGGTTTTGCTGCTTTGTTAACTTCTTCTGGCGCAAATTTGAAGTTGGTCGTTTGCACTTCTAGGTTGTACCCGCGCATGGTGTCGGGATGCACCACCAGTTTCACCGTTGGGATGGGTTCGCCTGCGGAAATTTCCCTCATCTGATGATGGGGGTCTTTACTGGTGTGGGAATGAGGCTCGGATGTGGGATCGTGGTTATGAGCCGTCATTTCAGCGTTGTTCGCCAAAATGGTAACGCCAACGGTAGCGAGTACGAGGAGCGATCGCTTAAACATGCTGTCTAATTGCCAGAGATCTGAAAGTACATGTTTTTGACTGCAACTCATTACTCTAGGTAAAACTTTTGCTTCAGTCAAAAGACAGGCTGTCGTACATACGCGATCGCTCTTGCTCAATTCAACCGTGAATTAATCCATCTGGCATGATTGCCCAAGCTAAATCTATTCGCTCATCTTGCAGTTGAGATTTTAGTTTTGCTCGTTTTAGGTTAGCTCCCCGCAAAATTAACCCTTCCATTTTGGCATCGACTAAATTCGCTCCGGTTAAATTTGCGCCGCTCAGGTTAGCTTGGCTTAAGTTTGCCCAACTTAAATCTGCTTGGGAGAGGTTTGCCTTAATTAGCTCCACCCGTTCTAAATTGGCTCCCCGCAGCGTTGCTAAAATCAATTTGGCATCGGTCAAGTTGGCATGACGCAAATTTGTTCCAGTCAGATTTGCTCCACTCAAGTTAACTCCAGCTAAGTTTGCTTCGCTGAAGTCAACTCCTACTAGATCTGCACCACTAAAATCTGCTTCGCTCAAATTCACTTTCCACAAGTTCACGCCGCTCAAATGCACTTCGCGAAAATCTCGCTCTCCCTGGTTGTAGCGACTAACGAGTGCTGCGGCATCCATACTATCGCGGTTCGTATCCCAACCAAAAGGCGATCGCATCGATCCAAAATTCATCGGGAGTCTCCTTCTATACTTACAAAAATCTCATCCCCGATCGCGCGACTTAGATAACAGCGTACAGGCTGTAAATCTCGCTCTAGTTCAGTCAAGTCAGATGGATAAACGTTGCGGGGATAAACATTGGCTCCAGTTCTGACATCGTAGAGGTAATGATGCCAAGGACATTCGATCTTGTCTCCCCACAGCGTTCCTTGCTCCAGAGGACCATCTTGATGAGGACATTGGGTGGCTAGAGCGTAGATCTCTCCATCTAAATTCACTAACAGCAAGCGTATATCTCCAACTTCCACAACCTGCATCGTGCCTGGAGACACAGCACTGAGTTTAGTAACTTTGATAAATTCAGTCATAGCAAGATTTTGCAGTAGAGACGCGCCGTGGCGCGTCTCTACTCTCTACAGTTTGTGACCGTTGGATGGTGCGACTAAAAAGCGCGAAGTGTAGGGCGATTCTCCTGGTGCGCCTCTACGGATGTGACCGGAAGGACCTTCACCTAAAAACTCGGAGAACCAAGCTTCGTGTTCGATTTCCTCGTTGAGAATAGCCAAGGACAGCTCATAGGTGCGGTGGTCTTTCCCAAAGGTCATGTTGCAAATCTCAGTGTAAACGCGAATAGCACACCGTTCTGCCTCTACCAAAACCTGAAGCATTGGTCTAATATCACCTTGTTGCATTGCCTGCTGTACTTCTGAGACTGCTTCTTTTGATTCCTCGCTTCCGCCGCTGGTAAAGCCAACTCGTGGCGTGGATTTGCCATTACCACGATTCCATTCAGGCAAGTAAGCATCTGGACAAGCGGCTTCGTTAGAAAAGTCTCGAATATCCCTTGGTAACTGTCCGCCTAATTCATAGATTCGCGGTACTAAAGCCTCAAAGTGATTGCGGTCTTCTAATCTTGCATCCTCAATGATTTCTTTGAGTCCTTCTCCTTCAAAACCAATGGCATTAACCCGCAGAATTGTGTAGTAGTAGTAAGTTGTAAATTCAGCAGACGCGGCACGGACGAGCTTCTGTACCAACTCTTCTACATTCACACCAGACTTCTGAACGACTTCCTGGGCAATCTTAGCCATAGTGTCCCTCCTCCCTTTTTTATCGGGATTTGTTAAAAGTCTTTTGTTAAAGATATATAAGCAATCTCTTTCAATCGGCTTATCTCAAACTCGTAACGAATTTGAGTTGCTGCTCATAATACGATTTTGAACAACCCGAGAACAAATGTGTGAGATTTAATAGAAAAATTAAAATTCTTTAGACTTCTTTACATATTTAGAGATCTATTCGTTGCTAAAGTCAATTGAGAATTCCCATAGATTTATTTGCATCAGCAACGGTGCGATCGCTTTACCTCTTCTTATTAATTTAGCTACCAATTTAAACTTTTTACACAACAACAGCTTTTAATCGCTAATCTTTCACACTAACTTCGGTAATTCTTCCAGTCTGAAACCTGAGAAAAATCAATTATTCTATATTTGGCTCTGTGCCAGTGAAGACGATAGCCAATCTCTGGAAAATAATTATGACGTTTGAAAAAGAATTAGAAGAAATTACTGCTTTAATTTTATTTAGCTGCACGGGTCTATTTTTTGGCTTTTTATTATTTTTTATTTGGGTTTATTCTTGATAAAAACCTTTCAAGCAAAAATTAGATAATAAGGTGGGTATTGCCCACCTTATTTATTTTTTAAAGGAAAGATTGTTAAAGATTGCGATCGCTTCACTCAGGATTTGTATTAGAATGACTTTAAGTATGCAAATTCCGCCAGAAATTAATTCTCTCATTGTCAGATTGAACTAGGAACTCAATCTTGTTGAGCAGGAGGCGAGCGCAGGATTAAATATTATCAGAACTATTCTAAAATACTTCCCCAACAATGCTATGTTGATTCAGTTCTTTGCCTACCTGAATAGTATTATGTTGCTGGTAGACACAGACAGAAAAAGGATTCAAACTATAGTAGAAAACTTCGCTGCCATTGATGTAACTACAGACGACGATCTACAAATGACGAGGGAGGTTCTAGCAACAGAACTGGGGCGGGTAATAGAGACTAAGATAGCTGTAAATGAGATAAAAACTCGTTTGGAGAACTTGCAATGACGGAAAAGCAACTAGATAAAAACTAACTTAAAGAACTACTAGAGCTTGCTAGTATGGCTGAACAGAAAATGCGAGAAAGTAGTGAAGGACTAACTGCTTTGGCACAAAAGTGGCAAGACAAAGCTAAAATTCAATTTCAGAAGTCAGAGCAACGAGGGTAGATATTCTGTCTTAAGTTAAGAATTAGGTGGGGTGAGTCATGCCCACTCTGCATTTTTAGCTTATTTATTACGAATTACTTCTAGTGATTCTGTAGAATATCTAATACCTGCTTGCTTAAACCTGCGTAAGGCTTCGCCCAAGCGATCGCATTCTAAAATTAAACTAATTCTGACGTATCCTTCTCCTCCTACACCGAACGCATTTCCAGGGGTAACGACAACGCCAGTTTGCTGCAATACAGATAAAGCAAAGTCTGTAGAACCCATCCCAGGTGGGCAAGGAATCCACAAATACATCGTTGCTTTGGTTTTTGGGATGTTCCAACCTAATTCTGCTAATCCTTGAATCAGAAAGTCACGGCGGCGACAGTAGCGTTCTTGGACTTGATGTAAATATTCATCTGGGAGTTGTAAAGCTGTTTCAGCGGCTGTTTGCAATGCGGCAAAAATACCATAATCTAAATTCGTTTTTAACGTCCGCAAACCTTGAATAATGTGGCTATTTCCTACCACAAATCCCACGCGCCAACCTGCCATATTATAGGTTTTGGACATGGTGTGAAATTCTACACCGATATCTTTTGCACCTGGTATTTCTAATAAGCTGGTAGGTTGATAACCATCAAAAGCTAATTCGGCATAACATAAGTCATGCACTAATAAAATTTCGTATTTACGAGCAAAGGCAACAATGTCTTCAAAAAATTCGCGGGGAGCTGTAGCGGCGGTGGGATTGCTGGGATAGTTGAAGTAGAGAATTTTGGCTTTTTCGGCTACTGCATCGGGAATTGCTGCTAGATCGATCAGCCAATCATTTTCTGGTTTGAGGATGAGGCTATAAATCTCTCCGCCTGCAATAATGGGACCGCGAAAATGGACGGGATAAGAGGGTGAGGGGACTAGTACGACATCGCCAGGGTTAATATAGGCGATCGCTAAGTGTCCCAATCCTTCTTTAGAACCGAGTAGCGGTAAGGCTTCGCTATCAGGATCGAGATTCACACCATAGCGGCGATGATACCAATTTGTAATTGCCCGTCGAAAACTTGCCGTACCTTCAAACGGGGGATAACCGTGGTTGGCGGGGTTTTTTAATGCGGCGATCGCCGCATCGATTACGGGCTGAGGTGCTGCGCCGTCGGGGTTTCCCATCCCCAAATCAATTAAATCGATCCCTTGTTCTCTGGCTTTCGCTTTTAATTCATCTAATCGAGCAAATACATACTGTGGTAGCGCCCGGACGCGATCCGCCGGACTAATCCAATCCAAGCTCATTGAGCTACCTCTTCGTTGACGAGATTTGTAGTGATGGGGTTGATGGGATTGCTGTTAGCCGGAGCCGTAGTAGAAACCATCGCCGCCATCAATTGTTCTGTAACAACTTTAAAGGGTAGCCGATGAATGTCAGATTTGGGATTTAAAGCGATTTCTGCCGCTTGTTTGAGTTGGGTAATCGTAATATTTTCCAGTCCCAAGTCTGCAAGAGTTTGGGGTAGTCCAATTTCGGTATAAAACTTAAGTAGCTGTTGTCTTGCGGTAGCTGCCAGTTGATTGCCCTGTACCATTTCCTCTAACCGCAACTGGACTAAGATGCCGTAGCTAACTTTTTCGCCGTGAATGCTGCTGTGAATCGGCAGGTGAGTTAAACCATTGTGGACGGCGTGAGCAGCTACAGTACGGCATTGCGCGCCCCCTAAACCACCAATAACTCCTGCGAGTAAAACTGTAGCATCGACTACTTCCCGCCAAACTTCACTACCTGGTGCTTGTAAAGCAGTGGCGGATTTTTGAAATAAAATATCGCGCAGTACCCTAGCTTGTTGCACGGCAGCAATAATTAAAGTTTGCTCCGAGTGTCCGCTACTCACAGAGGCTTCGTACCATTTGGCGATCGCATCTCCAATGCCAGCGACTAAAGTATGTCTGGGAGCAGTTTGCACCAAATCGTAATCTAGGATGAGTAAATTAGGGCAATTGGGCAGGCTGACATCATACAAAAATGCTCCGTCTTCCGAGTAGACGTTAGAAAGAGCCGTCCAAGCCGCACAAGTAGCCGCCGAAGTCGGAATCGTGACGACAGGCAACTCGCACTGATACGCCAATAATTTCGCCGCATCTAAGGCTTTACCACCACCAACACCAATAATCAGATCGGCTTGGTGTGCTGCTACCGCTTGTTTTAACGCCGCTAAACTCGCCTCGCTGCAATCTCTACCGTAGCTTGCTTGGGTAAATTTCAATTTTTGCGCTTCCAATACAGGCTTTAAGCGAGATTGGACGGCAACAAGAGAGCGATCGCCTCCTACAATCAGAGGACGATGACCTAAACGCGCGATCGCGCTTCCAGCTGCTTCTAAGGCTTGCGGAGCGCGGATTACCTGTGCTGGGGCTACGGACAGACAAAGCATTTTATCTAGTATTTGGTGGTTGAATATATAGTATAAGCGAGTGGTAATTGGTAATTGGTAATTGGTAGTTGCTAGATTTTGACTTTTAGCTTTTGACTTTTGACTTTATGACTACCCATTACTCTGTTCCCTCAGCCCTCTTCTCCCCTGCTCCCTGGTAATTGCGCTATGCTTTCAGGATTCAGCTTGATTTCCATTGCATTGTCAGTGCGGCTGGAGAGCGATCGCTCGATTTGTCCCAAGTAGAGGGGTTTGGTAACTCCTGGTTCTGGATGCAAATTTGTCCTGACTCTAATCGTCAGTTTATCGTCCTGTCTACCTAAGCGACCGTAGGAGAATAAATCGCTGGCGGCTTGCTGCATTGTTGCTTCTAGCGCCTCGCTATCAATGGTAGGCGGAACGGCAATCACGGTTTGCGTCCCGCCGTTATCGAATACTAAAGAGTAACGGACTGCGCCTGGGATAACCGTGCGAGTAAATGGGACTAAACCAAGGGCAAACAATCCGCCTGTAAGTACGCCTAAAAAGCCAGTGATCCCGACGAGGCGAAATCTAATTCCCCATTTAAGCAGAAAACCCAGAACGGTTATCGCCGCTAAAGCTAGGGTGGTTATTCCTACCCACCCAGAAGCATTGAGAAAATCAGTTGTAGTTGGCATTATGAAATCAAATAGTGAGATTGATTACTCGTTTTCGTTACTGATAAATCCTTCAGGCACTTGCTCGTTGGTTGATTCCAAGGCGGCTTTGAGGGTATGCCAGGTGAGATTAGCACATTTGATCCGCACGGGAAACTGAGCGACTCCCGCCATCACGTTGAGTTTGCGCTGTTCTTTAGGAAACTCATCTTCCCCTTTCATCATCCGTTGAAAGCGCTGCACCATCTCTAATGCGACGCTGACAGGCTTACCGCGCAAAACATCTGCCATTAAGTCAGCCGATGCCATCGCGATCGCGCAACCTTCACCATCAAATTTTACATCTGCGATCGTATCGCCCGCTTCATTCAGTTGCACCGTTAATTCAATCGTGTCTCCACAAGAAGGATTATGTCCCCGTTGATACCGATGCACGGGATCGGTTTTTCCTTTGTGGCGAGGTTTTTTATAGTGTTCTAGAATTACCTGCTGGTACAGGTCGCGGACATTACCCAAAGTCATAATTGCGTTTGCGATCGGGTTTATTTACCTACTTCCATCCTATCAGGGTATTTCAGGTGCGATCGGGTCGTTTTGACGTACCCTATCAATTCAGGAAAAAAGGATTGAAAACTGCGATCTAATTCCTGATAATGAGCTGTTAATTCTTCAATCCCACTAGCTAAAATCTCTCCTTGCCTGTTCACGCGATGAGCCATCCGGTTGAGCGTCACCTCTATTCCACTAATATATTGATATTTATTTAACCAATCTTGTTGAATCATTTGTGGTAATGCACGTTGGAGGCGATCGGGTAGAATCGATTGATTTTGTGATAGGATCGCATATACTTTTTGGCTGAAATCGTTAAGAGTTACCGAACTATATTTCTGCCAATCTCTAGCTAAAAAATGGTCGTAAAATATATCAACTAAAATTCCGGCAAATCTTCTCCTCGTTACAGAGATTAGTTGTTTAGCTTCTTTGACTATTGGGTGCGAATCTGTATATGCATCGACTTTTCGATGTAATTGTATTCCTTGCTGGATTGCGATTGAATATCGTTCTTTACTTATCCCTTGAAGAAAATCTCCTAAAAGATTTCCAAGTAACGATTCAGGTGTATGTTCGGCTAAAAACAGATGCGCCAAATAGTTCATTTTGTAACTCGTAACACTTGCCCTTCTTTGGGGCGATCGCCTTTATTAGAAATATATATCGCCCCATCACGACCAATAGTAAGAGCAGTTGGCGATTCTAGTCCATTACCACTAACAAGCGTTATCCGCGTACCATCAGGGGCAACTTGAATCAAAGCACCATCTACACTACCCGTCCATTGCGGCTGATTGGCATATTGTAAAACATATAAATTACCTTGGCGATCGAATTCTAAGTCGGAAATTTGGGTAAAGCCTTCGGCATAAACTGTTGTTTTACCATCAGCAGCAACTCGCAGGACTCTAGCTTTCCCTACAGGGAACGGAAAACCCGTGTATTCGCTAACATACAAAGCATCATCGGGACCAACCGCCACGCCTGTCGGTACGGATTGAATTTCGATTTCCGCTGGTGTTTGTCCTGGTGGCGGCGCTTCAGGAGGTAGTACTTGTCCCGGCGCTGGCGTAGGAAAAATTGGGTCTTTTATCGTCTGGGTGGGAAGTACAGATAATACACTTAAGCTACCACCATTTAGACTTACACTCAGCAAGTCATTTGCAGCTGCATCCACAATATAAGCGGTATGACCCTTAATTGTAAAAGCATAGGGGTTGCTGGCGACTTCACCGCTAACATCTAATGTGTCCTTCCCATCAGCATTATTATCCAGTTCGTATTTGGCTAAATCGGCAAGACTTTTTAAATGACCTGTAAGCAAATCAACTTGATAAAGTTGTCCCCAACTCGGCGCACCTTCGGGAAAGTCGCGAGTTTCTGGGTTTCCGCCATATCCAATGAGTAAATAGGGATTATTATAGGCATCAAATACTATATCTTGGGGTCCAGCAGCAGTAGTACCAGTGGGTCTTAAAGCGATAGATGGTAGTCCAGTCAACAAGCGTTCTTGCTTACCGTCCTTAATTTTGGTTACAGCACCACTATTACCGACACAGGAAGAAAGTCCTTGCAAACTGGGACCAGGAATGCAACGTCCATCTCCCCCTACACCTGATTCTGTCACGTAGAGGCTGCCATCAGAACTAAAGTTTAGCCCGCGTGGATTATCAAGATCGTTAGCAACTACCGATATTGTGACTTCTGCTTGTGCTGGGAAAATAAATATGAGAGAACTTAATAGCGCAAAACTATGAACTAGTTTAGAAATTAAAGATAAAGACATAAAAACATGGCAGGAAGGGAACAAGAATTAGATCGACCAACCCTGCATCAGCAATTTATGAAAAGTGAGAATGCGATCGCAATGGGTAATTTTTCGATCGCTTAGGTATTTGTTTCGATTAATTCTTAACTTCTCTCTCTCACAACTTCATTAATTCTGTCTTGAATGGCTTGGCTTGCGGCGCTAATTTCTTCTGGGGGAATCTGCCACAATTTAGTAAGTAACCATTCAGGGACGGGACTAATTACCATATGACATTTCCCGCACAAGGTAATTAAATTTGCCAAATCGTTTGTTCCGCCTTGACTTCTAGGCAGAATGTGATGCACTTGTCCGCTATGTTCTTTCCCGCAGACTTGGCACTGGCGATTATCTCGTTGTAATACTTTCTGTCTAATTTCTCGCCATTCTGACATACATTACATATATCTCTAAATTGGTAAGTCAGCGCGGGGGTTGAAGGTTTCGATTTGACGAATCTTTTCGTATAAATCTCGTTCTTCAGGACTAATATTTCTAGGGACAACTATTTGGATCTCAACAATTTGATCGCCTCGTTCGCCATCAGGATCGGGATAACCTTTTTTTGCCAGTCGCAATCTTTGCCCAGTGCGCACGCCTGGAGGCAAATTCATTTGTACCAAACCATCTAAAGTTGGTACTTCTACCGCACCACCTAAAATTGCCTCGACGGGAGTAATTGGTAACTGAATCGCAATATCGTTACCTTCTAACTTGAAATACGGATGAGGGGGAACGGTTATTTTTAAATAAAGATCGCCGCCACCAATTCCCTGTTCTCGTAGGCGAACGATCTGTCCGGTGTACATTCCAGGTGGCATGTTGACTTCTAGCGATCGCCCGTCTTCTGGGAGGCGAATTCGCTCCAATCCGCCTTCATATGCCCGTTCTAAGGGTATAGTTAACTTAGCCTCAATATCACGCCGCGTAGTACGGGCATTAACTGTATAAGCTGCTTTAGTCGTCCCCGGACGAAACGGATCGCGGGGTGCTGTCGTCACTGGTTCGTCATCGGCTGTTGCAGTCCTGGCTTGTTTGCGCCGTCCTAAGACTTGATCGACAAAATTATTAAAGTCGGGAAATGCGCCATAATCAACTTTATTACCACTACTACGACCATCGCCAGTTTTGGCGCGGGAAGCTTGCTTGCTCCAAAAACCAGGCTGATTCCAATACTTAGTATATTGGTCGTATTCTGCCCGTCGAGTTGGGTCAGAAAGGACTTCGTAAGCTTCGCCAATTGCCTTAAATTTTTCCTCTGCCTCTTTATTGCCTGGATTTAAGTCAGGATGATACTGTCTGGCTAAGCGCCGGAAAACCTTTTTAATCTCTTCGTTGCTTGTCTCTCTGGAGACTCCCAACACTTCATAGTAGTCGCGAAAGTTACGCAAATCTTGCATAGTTTAGCTATCTGCTTGCAGCTTTTGGCTGTTAGCTTTTATAAGTTTCCGTTTAACGTTTTCTTTTTTAGTTCTAGCAATCAACGTACCAACTTAGCGAATCGCCAATCGCTAGATTATAGCCAATCATCGTCATCATCCCAGTTGTCTCGGTAAGTGGGACGCTTGCGGTTAGGCTTATCGCCGCCGCCATAATAAGGGGAACGATCGCGGCTATAGTCTTCTCTACCATAATCGTAGGAGTCGCGATCGCGATAGCTATCTCGGCGGGGTAGGTCGTAATAATCATCGTCATCACCCGTAAAGATGCCCTTAATTGAATCCCACAAGCTTTCTTCCTCATCGTCGCCATAATACTGACGGATCTCTCGTTTTAATTCGGAAATCGCATCTTGCAGTTCGACAAATAATTGGTCGATGCCGCGATCGTTATTTTCCTCTAAGTTTGCCCGCAATTCGCGAACTAAACTTTCGATCCGTTGGCGTTGACTCCGGGCAAATTGCATCCCGAAGTCTAACGCGACTTCCTTCAATTGTCGTTCTGCTTCAACTGTCAAAGACTCTGCCCGCGTCCGCTTTTCTACCCGTTCTTTGCGCTGACGGTCGATATCGGCATATTGTTCTGCCTCGCGAATTGCCCGTTGAATTTCTCCCTCGCTGAGGGTAGAAGCCCCTTGAACGGTGATACTCTGTTCTCTGCCTGTCGTGCGATCGAGTGCCGTGACCTGTAAAATTCCATTAGCATCGACATCCAACGACACCTGAATTTGGGGAATTCCCCTCGGTGCGGGTGGAATCCCCGTCAGTTTGAATCGTCCGAGGGATTTATTATCAGCTGCCATTTCTCGTTCGCCCTGAACGACGTGAATTTCTACGACAGTTTGATTGTTTTCTGCGGTGGAAAAGATATCGGAACGACGCACGGGAATTGTCG
Organism: Chroococcidiopsis cubana SAG 39.79; assembly: GCF_003991895.1. Lineage (NCBI taxonomy): Bacteria > Bacillati > Cyanobacteriota > Cyanophyceae > Chroococcidiopsidales > Chroococcidiopsidaceae > Chroococcidiopsis > Chroococcidiopsis cubana. The sequence continues at coordinate 61,718 of NZ_RSCK01000016.1, read as the reverse complement.
TGTTGCGCGGGATCAGTTTTTTCATCACGCCGCTGACACTTTCCAATCCCAACGATAAAGGTGTGACATCCAATAGCAGCACGTCTTTCATCTCGCCGCCCAAAATGCTGCCTTGAATTGCTGCCCCAACAGCCACAACTTCATCGGGATTGACATTTTGATTCGGTTCTCTGCCAATTAATGCCTCTACAAGTACTTGTACCATTGGCATTCGCGTCCCTCCACCGACGAGGACAACCTCATCAATATCTGCGGGTCGCAAGTTAGCATCCATAATTGCTCGTTTGACAGGGACGCGCAATCGTCCTAGCAAGTCAGAACACAAGCCTTCAAATTGAGAACGGGTGAGTCTTGTTTCTAAATGCTTGGGACCCTCATCTGTAGCAGCGATGAAGGGCAGGTTAATGTCTGTCACCGTCACGCCGGATAATTCAATTTTTGCCCGTTCTGCTGCTTCCATTAAGCGCTGTAGAGAAGAGCGATCGCGTCTTAAGTCTACCCCTTCTGTCTCTAAAAATTGCTCTGCCAGCCAATCGACAATCTTTTTGTCAAAATCATTACCACCTAGTTGTGTATCTCCACTAGTGGCTTTGACTTCAAATACACCGTCGCCCACATCTAAAACAGATACGTCAAACGTACCACCACCCAAGTCAAATACTAAAATCGTTTGGCTTTCCTGACGGTCTAAACCGTAAGCTAAGGATGCAGCGGTAGGTTCGTTTAAAATCCGCAAGACTTCCAATCCGGCAATTCTTCCAGCATCCCGCGTGGCTTGGCGTTGGGAGTCGTTGAAATAAGCTGGAACGGTGATGACTGCTTTTGTGACGGGTTCCCCTAAATATTTGCTGGCATCTTCCACCAACTTTTTTAGCACCATTGCCGAGACTTCTTCGGGAACGAATTCTTTATTCAGTCGCGGGCAGTCGATTTTAATATTTCCAGCTTCACCTTTGCGGATTGTATAAGCAACCCGCTTCGATTCGGGGCTGAGTTCGCTATAGTTGCGACCGATGAAACGCTTGACCGAGTAGAATGTGTTTTTAGGGTTGAGGACGGCTTGTCGTCGCGCCATTTGTCCCACCACCACTTCCCCTTCGCGACTGACACTAACCACGGAGGGAGTAGTCCGCATTCCTTCTGCATTGGCGATCGCCACAGGTTTACCACCCTCCATCACCGCTATGACTGAGTTCGTTGTCCCTAAGTCGATGCCGACTACCTTGCCCATGCGCGATCGTTCTCCTAGTTTGTCTCAATATAATAATATGTTGAGAACTTTTGCTGGATTTATTGTATCTTGCTGGCAGCCTAACTAGGGAGCAGGGAGCAGGGGAGAAGAGGGCTGAGGGGGCTGAGGGGGCTGAGGGAGCTGAGGAAGTGAAGAGAGCTGAGGGAGCTGAGGGAGCTGAGGGAGCTGAGGGAGCTGAGGGAGCAAGAGCGGTCAACTGTCACCCCATACCCCACACCCTACACTCTTTCTTTAACGCAATACTCTTTTCCGACTTCTGACTTCGCCATGACACATTCTTGTCACAACTGTTGCTTATGCTAGGTCTTTGTAGTGTTAGCAAATGGATTTGACATGTTGGCGATCGCTAGTTTTTCCCTCTTGAGAGGGAGCCACTTTGCGAACAGAAAAAGTTTAAATAACTTAACAATCATCCGAGCTATGGCAGGAAGAAATAACCGCAGCCACACTCAGCAATAAAGACTAGTTTATATATTGAAGTTGCCGCAGCAAAAGCAAAAATCAGAATTTTTTTATGGGAGCCTTCGATCTATTTAAAGCAATTGCGTTGAGTGCTGTTGTACTCAGCGCTACAGCAGGTTGTGGCATCTTACCAAAAGAAGCGGCTGATGCGCAATCCCAGGGTAGGGGAGCAGAACAACAGCAACCACCAGCGGTAGAAGTGGCGATCGCCCGTACTGGAAAAATTCGCACGGAACCGGAATATACAGGAACGACTCTACCACTACAAGAAGTTTCGCTCAGGGCGCAAGTAGAAGGGCGGATATTAAAACTCTTAGTCGATGTAGGCGATCGCGTCAAACAAGGTCAAGTCCTCGCCCAGCAAGACAATACTATATTGCGAACGGCGCTGAATCAAGAACAAGCAGAATTAGCAGCCCTTAAAGCAGAAGTTGCTAGAGCCAGAAATCAAGTCAGTAATGCCAAAGCCAGGGTAGAACAGGCACGGTTGGAATTTCAACAAGCACAGTCAGACTCTCAACGCCAACAACAATTGGTCGAACAGGGTGCAGTTGCCGAACAGGCTGCCGAACAAGCGCGGACTAACGCTCAAAGTGCTGCTAAAGTGTTAAAAGCTACCGAAGAAGAAGTTCGTACTGAAGAACAAGCAGTAGCAGCAGCTAGCGATCGCGTCAACGCTCAACAAGCAGCGATCGCTCAAGCCCAAGAACAATTATCCTATGCCAACATCCGTTCTCCAATCAATGGCGTAGTCACGCAAAAAGTCACCGAAGCAGGAAATTTTCTGCAAGCTAACGGCGAAGTTCTGCGTTTAGGAGACTTTCGCCGCGTCAAGGTGAATGTAGAAATCTCAGAATTAGCCTTGGCAAATTTGCGCGTCGGACAGACAGTGAGGGTGAGACTAGATGCCTTCCCTAACCAGACTTTTACGGGAAAAATCAGCCGAATTTCCCCAGCTGCCGATCGCACGGCAAGACTAGTTCCCATAGAAGTCATCATTCCCAACGACAATGGGCGGATCGGCAGTGGATTGCTAGCACGGGTGAGTTTTGAAAGTAACGCCGCTGCTAGGGTTGTGGTTCCTGAGACGGCTGTAGTGGAGGATAAGGGGACAAGGGGACAAGGAGGACAAGGGGGACAAGGAGGACAAGGGGGAGAAAATTCCCGACTCCCGAATACAGCGACAGTATTTGTCATAACTGGAGAAAAAGTAGCAGCGCGATCGGTGAAATTGGGAGAACGGGTAGATGGCAAAGTAGAAATTCTATCTGGGTTGCAACCAGGGGAAAGGTTTGTAGCAAAAAGTGGCAGACCGTTGAAAAACGGTGAAACCGTGCGACTGTCTGTCTTATCGGAAACACAGCAACAGGAATCGTAGGGGCGGGTTTAGCAGATGAATCATCGGCTTCAACAGTCAATCTCGGCTTAAAACCCGCCCACGCTTGAATTTGTCGATACAGAGTACAGGTAATGCAGCCGCCAACATCGGGATTTAGTATCAGCGCCATTTCGATCCGACGACACATCGCCACACTGATGTTAACTGTAGCCGCGATCGTCTTAGGTGTCTTTTTTCTGACGACACTGCAAGTCGATCTCTTACCTGCGATTACCTATCCTCGCATCGGCGTGCGGCTAGATGTTCCCGGAGTATCGCCAGAAGTTGCAGTTGACGAAATTACTCGACCGTTGGAAGAAGCTTTAGCAGCTACAGAAGGCGTAGTCCAAGTCTATTCCCAGACTCGCGAAGGACAGGTCAGTATCGATCTATTCTTTCAGCCTGGTGGGAATATCGATCAAGCCTTAAATGATGCTACGGCGGCTTTTAACCGAGGTCGAGGTGGATTGCCCGATAATTTAAATATCCAAGAACCCCGATTATTCAAGGTCGATCCTTCGCAATCGCCGATTTACGAATTTGGTTTAACCTCCCCGACACTTAAGCCAGTAGATCTGCGCGTCTTTGCCGATGAAGAACTGGGACGCGAATTAAGTGTCGTCCCAGGAGTAGCAGCTGTAGACGTGTCCGGTGGCGTGCAGGAAGAAGTGAGGATTAATATCGATTTAGATCGCCTCCAAGCTGTGGGTGTGGGTTTAACTGACGTATTGGAAGAACTGACAACCCGCAACCAAGATATTGCTGGGGGTCGAATTTTGGGAGAATCCGAACCCTTGACGCGAACTCGCGGTAGATTTCAAACCTCTCAGGAAATTCGCAACTTATCCTTTGAAGCCGCTACCTTTGAGGAAAATAACTCTACACCAGGGGTAGCGCGGCGCGTTTACCTGCGAGACTTTGCGGAAGTTATAGACGGGACAGAAGATCAAAGGGTTTTTGCTTTTCTCAACAAAACCCCAGCCGTCAAACTGAGCGTCCAAAAGCAACCAGAAGCTAATACGATCGCAGTAGTTGATGGAGTCAAGCGTCGGATCGAATCTCTACGGCAATCGGGTTTAATTCCCGCCGATGCGGTCATAACTCCCACTCTAGATGAGTCAATTTTCATTCAGAACTCAATTTCTAACGTTACCAGTTCGGGGTTAATTGGTGCGGGACTCGCCGCGATCGCGGTTCTACTTTTCCTCGGTTCGCTACGTCAAACCATCATTATCGTTCTTGCCATTCCGCTAGCGACCTGCGCTGCAATTATCTTGATGGGATTATTCGGTCTTTCCCTCAATGTCTTCAGCTTAGGCGGACTTGCCCTCGGCGTTGGCATCGTCGTCGATAACTCCATCGTTATGTTGGAGAATATTGTCGAGGGAGTCAGGAAGGATGAAACTCATGTAGGGGCGCACGGCTGTGCGCCCCTACCAAAAACCTCAATAATCGATCGCGCTGAAAGCAGCAGCCGTGAGGTAGAATCTGCCTTGGTTGCTTCTACCAGTACTAACTTGGTGGCGGTGCTGCCGTTTTTGCTCATTGGCGGTTTGTTCTCTCTCCTATTTAGAGAATTAATTTTAACTATCAGCTTTGCCGTCGCCGCGTCAATTCTAGTAGCAATAACGGTCGTACCCATGATGACATCAAGATTAATGGGAATAAAGCGATCGAGTGGAATTGGTAAATTTTGGTTGCTGCGAGAATTTAATCGCAAATTTGAGGCTGCAACTCGTAGTTATGGCAACTTCTTAAATCGGCTGTTGCGCTGGCGGTTCATAGTTGTCTTGCTGGCTTTTCTCGTCCTGGGTGGTGGTAGTGTGTGGATGGCAGGTCAAATTCCGCAAGAAATTCTGCCTCGCATTGATACCGGACAGGCTAGATTATTCGTGCAGTTTCCTCCTGGTACGGCGTTGGAAACGAACCGTAAGGTGATGGAAATTGTAGACGATATTTTACTCAAACAACCAGAAACCGAATATATCTTTTCGACTGCAGGTGGTTTTTTGTTTGGCAATAATACCAGTGAAAATCCTCTACGTGGCAGCAGTAATATTACTCTTAAACCAGGTACTAATGTAGAAGCGTATGTTGCTAGGGTAAGCCAGGAATTCGATCGCCTCAACTTAGTTGAAACAGTTATCCGCCTGCGACCAGGAGAGGTGCGGGGTCTGATCTTAACTAATTCTCCCGTACGGGGGGCGGAGTTGGATGTCATACTTCAAGGATCGGATACGGAAGAACTGAATCGCGCCGGACAGCAAGTTCTCCAAACTTTAGAACAGCAGGCAAAATTAGCGAGTTTTCGACCCGATGCGACTCCCAGACAACCGGAAGTCCAGATTCGTCCTGACTGGGAACGGGTAGCAGAATTTGGTTTGACAACTCAAGAAATTGGCGAAACAATTCAAACCGCACTCGAAGGTTCAATCCCAACGCAACTACAAAGAGGCGATCGCTTAGTTGATATTCGCGTCCAATTGAATGAAACTACAATCCAGCGTCCTTCTCAACTCGCCAGCCTTCCCTTATTTATTGAAGGAAATCGGCAAATTCGTCTTGGTGATGTTGCCCAAATCGAACTCGGTCAAGCACCAGGAGAAGTGCAACGAATCGACCAAAGACAAGTATTTATCATAGCCGGAACTTTAGCAGAGGGAGCGAGTTTAGGTCAAGCGCTCGCTGAAGTTAACAACGTGATGCAAAATATAGACTTACCGCAAGGAGTCAACGTCATCCCGAGTTCGGCGGCGCAGTCCAATCAACAGTTACAAAACTCGTTGAAGCTTTTAGGGGCTTTGGCTGCTTTTCTCGTATTTGTCGTGATGGCAGTGCAGTATAACTCTTTAATCGATCCTTTCGTCATCATGTTTACCGTCCCGCTAGCCCTAGCTGGAGGTATTTTTGGACTGTACGTCACCCAAACGGCTATTGGGGCGACGGTTTTGGTAGGTGCGGTGTTATTGGTCGGGATTGTGGTCAATAATGCAATTATTATGGTGGAACTGGCAAATCAAATTCGGGAACGGGAGGGTTGTTCTCGTTGGCTGGCAATTCAGCAAGCCGCACCGCAACGCTTGCGTCCTATTTTGATGACGACAATTACGACTGTATTGGGGATGCTTCCCTTGGCTATGGGTATCGGTCAAGGTTCGGAGTTTCTCCAACCTTTAGGAATTGTGGTATTTTCAGGATTAGCTTTAGCAACGTTGCTTACTCTATTTATCATTCCCTGCTTCTACGTCATGCTACATGACATTGGCTGGGGTTGGGCAACGCCGATTTGGAAATCTGTTAGCGTTGTGCCAGACAAATTTTTGCATCGCAAGCGCTATAAAGATAAACGCTGGTGAGTCATGCATTCGTAGGGGCGGGTTTACCAAAAATCTTTGACTTCGACAAACGATCTGGTGAACCCGCCCGTACAAAAGTAAGTAGGACAGGCATTGCCCACCAGAAAATAGCGATAATTTTATGAATTTAATGAAACTGCTATAGCAATTCTCAATTGAATGAGGTACACGTATTTGTAGCAGGGGCGCACAGATGTGCGCCCCTAAAGATGTATTGATGGGATACGCTATACATGGCAAAAAATTCTTTATTTACAGGTCGCGTAGTAGTTATTGCGACTATGCACGAGAAAGAAAAAGCGATCGCACCCATTTTAGAAGCAGAATTGGGAGTGCAATGTGTAGTTCCAAATGACTTTAACACAGATATCTTTGGTACGTTTACTCGCGATATTGCCAGACCAGCAGACCAAATTGCTACAGCTAAACTCAAAGCCAAAAAAGCTTTAGAAATAACAGGTGAAACAATGGCGATCGCTAGTGAAGGTTCCTTTACACCCCATCCCGATCTACCTTTTATTTCGGCAAATCGAGAAATAGTCGTTTTCATCGATATGCTAAATCAATTAGAAATTGTCGGTCAGGAAATTTCCACAGAAACTAACTTTAATAGTCAATCAGTTAGAACGGTGGAAGAAGCCGAGTCTTTTGCTAATAAAATTGGCTTTCCCTCTCATGGTTTAGTGGTCATGCTCAGTTCTGACTCTTTAGAGCGCACAGAAATTTTTAAAGGTATCAATACAGAAGAAAAATTAACAGAAATTGTGAATTTTGCCTTAAGCAAATCCTCAACAGGGAAAGTGCATATCGAAACAGATATGCGGGCGCTATATAATCCAACCAGAATGCAGAATATTGCTAAAGCTACTAAAAATTTAATTCAAAAAATTCATCAAATATGTCCTAATTGTGCTTGTCCTGGCTTTGATGCGATCGCCCAACGTCGCGGATTACCCTGTGGATTATGCAATCTTCCCACATCTGCAATCCGCTCGGTAGTCTATCAGTGCCAAAAATGCAGTTTTCAACAAGAAAAACTATTTCCGCAGGGTGTTAAAGTAGCCGATCCGGCTCAGTGTATGTATTGCAATCCTTAGTTAAAAGTCAAAAGTTAAAAGTCAAAAGTTAAAAATTGAAAGTTTAAAGTTAAAAATTAAATATTGTTAGGTTAGGTTGTCAGTCACATTTAGTGACAAAATCTTACAAAGAAGTCATCAAATTTTACAAAAATCTAACTTAAGGTAGAAGAAAACCCAATATAAACTTTTCTAATGGGAATAAGGTAACATATATTCTTATCTACTCCGATCGCTTGCAGCCTCATTTCTAGACAGGGCAGCTATCTCTGCCTTGCTCGTGTCATGCAATTTTGACTTTTGGCTCTCAACTTTTGACCTACCTAGACTAGATCGTGTCATGCGATTTTGACTTTTGCCTTGCGACTTGTGACTTGAGTATGCGATTACTTTTTCTCTTACCCTTAACAACTAGTCTGCTCTCTGGGTATCTCTGCAAAAAATCTGCTGATGAGATGGCTTACCTAACAGGAACGGCTACAGTCGTCAGCCTGATTTTGGCTTTGATTTTAGCTCCTTGGCAGATCCAATTATTAATCCTGTGTGTAACAATCTTCGGGACAAAAAAATTACTTTTAAAAAATTTATCCAAAAGCGAGTCTAATTCAACCGCCCAAAGCATAACCCAGAGCGATCGCCCTCAGATAGCAATTCCTAGCATCTCCAGCGAAAACGATGCCGTCGCAGAAGTTAAAGGAATGTATCGCGGTGCGCCTTGGCTATCGAGTCAGGAAAAAACACCTGCACCACAGCCAGATCCCGCCAACCTCAAATATCGCGGTGCGAGTGTTGTAAAACAAGGGAGCAGTGACCAGTGACCAGTGACCAGTGACCAGTGACCAATGACAAATTATATATAGTAATTTTAAATATATGTAAATTTTCAGGATGGGGAAATGAGATACTTACGCAGCAAAATCACTAGCAGTAGAAAATATCTGCAATCCTTAGTTTTCTCTTTGGGATTAGTTGTTCTCACGACATTAATGCTGCCATTTCCAGCGATCGCAACGAGTCTATATGAAATTCCTTCAGTCGCGCCAGGGGAGAAGACCTGGGTGATCGATCCGGCAAAAGCAATCAGTGCGATCAACGAAGGTAAGATTGGTAGCGAATTGGAGAAATTGGCAGAAACGACCGGAAATGAAGTTAGATTTGTTGCAATTCGCCGCCTCGACTATGGGGAGACTGCTCAATCCTTTACCGATAAATTATTCGAGCAGTGGTTTCCAACCCCAGAAGCGCAAGCCAATCAAACTCTAGTCGTACTAGACACCCTGAGTAGCGGGACTGGAATCCGAGTAGGAGATAAAGCTAAGTCGCTGCTGACGGATGACATCGCCAAAAGCGTGGTTACTCAAACTATTTTGTATCCTTTACGTGAAGGTGAAAAATACAATCAAGCGTTTCTCGATGCTAGCGATCGCCTCGTAGCTGTTTTATCTGGCGCACCCGATCCTGGCGCACCCGAACAGCTAGCAACTGATGTCGCTGTCGAAAGTACCTACAAAAACACCGAAGAGACAAAATCCAGCAACGCTACAATTTGGGTCATTGGCTTTCTTGTAGCTGCGACGATTATTCCAATGGTGACTTATTATTTTTATATCAAGTAAGTGGTAATTGGTAGTTGGTAGTTGGTAATTGGTAGCTGCCTATTACCCATTACCCATTATCAATTTAATCCTGAACGTATTCTTGCCCGTTGACTAAAGCGATCTCGGCGCGGACAAATTCTCGTCCCAGATAAGCGGCGTGATCTAAGTAAGTCACGGGACAAGTTTGTTCTTGCTCGAAAATTTCTACGCAAATTTCTTTTGCTGTTCTCCCCCGATATAGTGTGGTGGAAGTTCGTTGAACTTTACCGCGTGCGGGGATAGGTTTACCCGTTTCAGGATCGACGGCTAAACCGCGATCGTCGATCGCGTTGGTGTAATGCTTCGCACAAATTAACCCTGCTTCTCGATCCAGATAAATGATGAAATATCCGCCTGGGTCAAGGTCAATATGACGCTTAGAAAGTTTATCATCAATTGCCGTTAAGTCTTCCAGCGTCCGCTCCATGTCTCATCCCATGATTAACTATTTTTTGTCCTTAACTTAATTTTAAATCTTTCTTCTCTCTATGGTTTTTTCCCAATCTCGGCTTAAATCTCCAAGTTTTTGCCGCATAACTGTTTTAACAGCAAATATATTTCCTTGCCATAGCGTGCTGGAGTAAATTGCTCGGCAGCCCATTGTTGACCGTTTTCACCCATTTGTTTAGCCAGATCTGGGCGATCGCAAATATATCTAATTTTCTGCGCTAGTTCTCGCTCGTCTTCCGCAGTATATAACAATCCATTAAATCCATCTCGAATTAACTCTTGCGTGCCACCACTCCTCGTACCGATTATCGGCTTACCTGCCCGCATCCCTTCTACAGTCACCCTGCCAAAAGCCTCGCACTTAGAGCATACAAGTACGACATCTGCACTCTGCATCAACGGAAAGGGATTATCGGCGTAGCCATAAAACTTAATAAATTGCTCTATGTGGTTTTTTGTCGCAATATTTTCTAAATACTCTCGGTACTGAGGATCGCCATCGCCAACGATTAATAGCTCTACTCTTACCCCTGTATGTACTAGTTGGGCAATAGCACGGATCGCGTCTTCCTGCCTCTTTCCCTCCACCAATGCACCCACAATAATGCACCTAAAATTTGTTGTCGGAGGTAAGGCGATCGACTCGCCTGGAGTCACGTTGACTGCTTGATAAACCACTTTCAACTTTGTCGGCGCGATCCACTGCTCGTATTTTTGAGCTACAGCTTTGGAGTTTACGATACAAACCTGGGACAGCAAATCTACTAGTTTTAAGGTGAGGTTGCGACCGAGATCGAAAACTTGTCCGTGATCTTCGTAAACAAACTCGCGGATATGCCACACATGGGGTTTCCTCAATAAAAATGCGGCAAAAGCACCAACGCCTATGGCAATAGTATTCGTGTAGACAACATTGCACTGCCACTCTTTAATTTGGGCGGCAATTTGGAATGCTATGTGGTAGCTTCGCTTCAGCTTCCGCCATCGATCGCGTAAGGGATAATTTGTGGCTTCCAGCCAGCGTTCGTAGGGAATGACACGAACGGGAATATGACGAAGACTCAATTCGTCAAACAGTCGCCCCTGTGCGGGTAATAACACAAAACACTCGACTCCCAGCTTCTGAAGCGAGTCTATAGTTTCCAGCAGCGATCGCGGTCCTCCCCGCATATCCGTGCCTGGACAGGCAGCAATGAAGCATACCTTCATCATCTATGTTTATCTATCCTCAGTTACCACAGCCAGCGTAAACTTCAATTAATTCTTGAAAATGTTGTTCTAGCGATCGCACCGTTCGCGCCTCTTGCCAAAACTCGGTTAATAAGTGCGGGTTATCGCGAATAGTTGAGAGTTTCTGCTGAAAGTCTCCTTTTTTGCCTGGGTCGAAAATGAATGCCGGATGTCGCACAAATTCCTGTGCGCCGCCTCGATTCGAGCAAAGTACGGGTACGCGACAAGCTAAAAGCTCATAGGTGACTTGCGGTAAATTATCTTCCCATAGTGGCGGGACAATTCCCAAGTGGATGCCATCTAAGATTTTAGGAAGATTTTCGTGAGAGTAACCGGGATGGTAAATTAATCGATGCAAAGACTGAGCTAAAGAGAGCAAAGGTCCTTTCTGCTGCATTGCCAAGTCTAACTCGGTGCGATCTGCGATTTTACTAGCGACAACGAGTTCTAACGTGCTTAATTCTGTTGCTGACAGGCAGCGTAATTCTTCCAATAAGAAGTAAAATCCTTTATCTTTTCTCGGTACTCCCATGTAAACGCATCGAAAGGGTTGCCCTGGAGAGTATATTGCTGGGTTATGCGGCGGGACTGGAAACTGCGTGGCTTTACTGCCGATGTATTGCGTACTCAACCGTGTCGGATCGACCCCATAGTACCGATAAATTGCAGCAGTGCGATCGGAAACAGACAGCGCCACATCAACATAACGATTAATCAGAGAAACGATTTCCTGCCGTCGAAATTGATACGCCTCGGCTTGCTGAGGCAGATTTGCACCTTTAAGTTCTAGGGTTTTGAGTAGAGGCGATCGCGTCTGCACGACTAGCGGTCGTTGAATTTTGTAGAAAAGAGCAACGAGTTTTTTCAACAAGTTTAGAGGTAGCGATCGCCCTTTCAAATCGAGCGAGTTGCCTAAAAATTCTAGTCTTCTCATTGCCAATTCTCGCTCTGAATTTGGCGGTATAGGTAAACAGGCAAGACAGGCTCGTCCGTCTAAATTATCGTCACAATGGCTCTGTTCTAACCGCCACAAATTAACTTGCGGACAAACAGCCCAATAATTATGTAAACTAAACACGACCTTAGCACCACTTTCTTTTGCTATTTTGAGACAATTAGCGGTTATGCCCTCTAAATTATGAAAGTGAATGACAGAGAAAGGTGCTTGCGTGTCTAAAAACTCTTGAAAGCATTTTTCCAGAGCGGGTTGTTTGACATTACCTAATGGATCGTCAAAAGCGAAGTGAGAAGGGGCAATAATTGGGGAATTAACGAGTGAAAAAGTGGGTACGTGGGGATGATTTTGGTTGCGAATCGGTTTGATATGTGGACGTTTATTGAAATAAATATAGTCGGTTCCAGAATAAAGAAAGGTGACGTGCCAGTTATCTTTTTGAGTTGTATAGTCAATTAAATTTTTACAATAAACAGATACGCCTCCCCCAAGAGTAGGTTTCTGAAAGTAGGGAGCCCAGTTATAATGAAGTACTCTGTATGACATATTAAGTTTTCCTAATTGAAAACTGATAATTGAAAACCGATTATGTAGCAGCAAACGCTATTCTCAATCTTCAGTCAGCGCGATCGCCAGTAACAATCTGCCACGCTCGCGGTTGATAAAACTTGCATTGACTCATCGTTCCATCCGATTTAACGCTAAATCGGAAAGACTCAAAGACATCGAAAGTATAGATAGAGCTTTGTTTGAGTTTAATGCTCATAGTATAAGTTCCAGGGGCTAAACCTAAACAAGGCATTTGCAATTGAATTTCATGTTTTCCTGGTACAACTTCAAAAAACTTCTCATCATTTTCGCCACTTAAAAACAAAACTGCCCCCGTACCACCTTCACCACCTAATTCTGTAATTTTTAAATGCAATGTCACGTTGTCAAACTTTTGATGAGCTTTACAGCCTACACAGAAGGAAGTAGGTTCGCCACTTTTGAGCGATTCTAAAATCTTGCCTTCAGCGTCTCGAAAAAATAGATGAGTAATGTCTAAGCCAAAACTTTCACTTGCCGATTTTTCAGGTAAGTACATGACCTCTGAAGTTTTGCGCTTGCTATCTAGAAACAAATCTTCCTCATACTTTTCGATAACTCTTTCTGTATCGCCAGATGCAATCAATTCACCCTTGACTAGGTAAATTGCCGAATCACATACGTTTAAAATTGCTTGGGGATTATGATTGACTAAAACAAAAGATGTTCCCTGCTGGCGCAGTTGGTGGAGTTTGCGATAACATTTGGCTTTAAATTTGATATCTCCTACAGCCAAGACTTCATCAATTAATAAGATTTCCGGTTCTGTATGAATTGCGCAGGCAAACCCTAACCGCGCTGCCATTCCCGAACTATAATTTTGTACTGGTGCGTCGATCGCATCCCAAATTTCAGCAAAGTCTATTACTTCTTGAAATCTAGCTTCGATTTCTTTGGTCGATAATCCTAAAATTGACATATTGGCATAGATGTTTTCTCGCCCCGTCAATAGCGGATTAAAACCTGCTCCTAAAGCAATTAGTGGAGCTACCCTACCCTTAAGTTTGACAGTGCCAATATCAGGCTTAATCAGACCGCTAATGATCCGTAATAGCGTACTTTTTCCAGCTCCATTTGCCCCAACTAAGCCTAATGCTTGCCCCCGACGCAGCTCGAAATTAACATCTTTCAGCGCCCAAAATTCTTGGGTACGCAGCGTTTCTATTCTCTTCCCACCTATTAACTCTGTGGCGATATCTCGGACACCATAAAATAGCGATCGCCTTAAGTCTCGACAAAACTTTTTTGAGACATTTTCTACCGAAATAACAACTTCAGAATCTTGAGATTGAATAGCAATTTCTCGATCTACTAATTCAGTCATTAGGAACTCACCCTTTCAATCACGAAAGGCATGGCGAGGCGAAATGCCACCCAGGTTAATAATAAGCCAACTAGAGTAATTAGACTGGCGATCCAAAATCCAGCCGGATCTGAGATAACTCCCGTCGTTGCTAGTTCCCGTGTTGTCACGAGTAGAGGAGTCACGGGATTCAGCCGTACCAAAAATCCAAACGTTCCTTCACCAGGAACGGGATAGACTACCGGAGTCAAGAACAGCCAAAACCCTGTAATCATGGTCAGTCCTTTTGATACATCCTGGTATAAAATCCCCAACGGCGCTAATAAAACACCGATAAATGTACCGAATAAAATCAAATGAATCAGCGCCACTGGAGCCAAAATTACCGTCCAACTGACCGGAACTTGAAACCAAATAAACAATCCCACAATTAAAATCAGCTTGATCGCAAAGTTGAAAAAGACCTCACCTAACTTTGCCAAAATTATTGCTTCTCGGGGAAAATTCACCTTAGCTAGCATCGGCTTAGCTACTGTTACCGCTTGCACTGGACCGTTGAGCGCTTCCACAAAAGTTTGCCACAACGCCGTACTGAACATGACATAAGCTGGATATGGTAAATCTGTAGCTTCAACTGCGATCGCACCTGCATCACTTGCTAGCGTAAATCCTGCTGCCATCACAATCGGGGGCAAAAAAGCCCAAATTACACCCAGAAACGACTGACGGTACTGAGCGCTAATATCTCGCACCATCAGCCGCCATGCTAGTTCGCGAGAAGCGAGTAAGTCTCGTCCCATTTGCTTAAACAACTGAATCGGATGCCTTAATAAGCTTTCAGGCGTATACACCACTTCAAACGGCATCGGATTTGAATTGAGATTTCTCTTTTGCTTCAAGTGGTTTATCCTTCTTCCAAAGTTTGGTAGGGTGGGCAATGCCCGCCCTACTGCTACCTTATTATGCTGATACTGGAGTTTTAGGCAACGACTTGGCAGGCTGCTGTTGCACTTCTTGCGGATGTTTGCGAGTATGGCGATCGCTGAGATAACGGTTCAGCCTTTTCTCCATCCGCACTAGCATATTCTCTAGTCGAGTCTTGCCCCTACCAAAGACATAATATTTATTCAGCAGCGGTCTAATGATAAATACCCTGCGTCTTCCGGTTAAATATTCCGACCAACTGCGATACCAATTTTGGTGGTATTTATCTTCGGTCAGATTCCACTTTTCGCGCAAGCGGTTTAAGCTAGTCGTACCCCAAGCATCGCTCCAACGTACCATGTAGAAAGGAATTTCGGACAATTCCAACGGCATCCCGTTAATGTAGGTGACGAGGGATGTTGGCTCTAAGTAGATGGAACCTCCAGCCTCAGATACCGCTACACAAAAATCTACGTGTTCCTTTGTGTTCATCATTGCGGGGTCAAGCTGACCGCCAATTTTTTCAATTATCGCCGTGCGCACCAACATGCAATGGAACTCTGCCAAACCAGTTGGCTGTCGTTGCAAGAAGTCGCCTAAATCTGCTACGCGCTTACCTTGCTTGTAAATTTTATCGTGCAAGCGCCGCGTTGGGCGATCGCCTTTGTTTTCTTCAATGACCGCAGATTCTCCACCTGCACAATGTACGATTTCGTGTAAAGCTTGACCTTGACATACGAGGGGACTAACTACCGCAGCTCCCGTTTCCTCAGCGCATTGAACCAAATTGTTCAACCAATTCGGAGCAACGACAACATCGTTATCCATGAAGACAACGTATTCTGTATTGACCTGGGCTAAACCTAGATTTCTAGCATAATTTGGTGAAGGGTAATAATCGGTACGAATCAGTTGGAAATTTTTCTCGCGGGCTTGAGCTGCTAAGTAATCTCGGATACGCGCAGGGGAGCCACCATCTACATAAATCAACTTGAAAGGGATGGTTGTATTCTCATAAATACTTTCAAGGGACTTTTGAGTTAAACTGAAACGTTCGCGTGGTACGACTACGATAGTGACTTGTGGTTCTGCCATCTTTGATACGTCCATTTACAACCCTGTTATCTATAAAAAAATCAATCGTCTACAAGTCTGTCTACTTGCAAATACTTACACAAGATTGCAGAATTAGGCTACTTACACCAATACCATACGCAAATTCGCGTAGTGTCATAGGCTTACTAGTTATAAAGAGGCATGTACATAACAGTAATTCATAAAACATTTATACAATATAGGCATTTTATGAAGTATAGATGAATGTTTTATGAGAGTTTTTTCATAATTAGTCGCAGTGTTATCCACTATACAAATGTCAACGCCGTTTCTACCAAAAGTAGTATATCCTTGGGAGAAGTTGCGGTGTACGATTTGTCATTTGAAGGATGAATTGGCATACTACATCAGTAGCAACGAATGTATTCGATTGTTTTTGACTAGATTTTTGGTGTTTTCCAACTATTGTTGCAGAAATTGCTATTATGCTGCTAGTCTGTTTTCTAAAGAGTTGAATCCTACCTGTTGTCTGTTGCCTGGGGAGAGATTATCTCTTATCTCTTAGCGATCGCTTGTATTTTAACTTTTATTTTTCTTCTAGCTCTCATCGATTGGAAAATTTCAAATCAACTCATAGAAACTAGGAACTGACAATGGTTGAAGCAACAATCGCTGTTGTAGTCGTCACCTATAACCGAAAGAAACTTTTAATGGAATGCCTAGACGCAATACTGACTGGAACGCGCTTGCCAGATAAAATTATCCTTGTAGACAACGGCTCTACTGATGATACACCTGATTTTTTGAAGGCAGAAGGATATCTGGCAAATCAACTTATCGATTACATCCGCTTGCCAGAAAATACTGGCGGCGCAGGTGGATTTTATCAAGGTGTAAAGTATGGATATGAAGCAGGTTACGATTGGCTGTGGTTGATGGATGACGATGCCGAACCTGAAATAGATGCTTTAGAAAAGCTAAGTCATTATCTAGATGAACCTGATGTCAGTGCTTTAGCAAATCTCAAAATAGACTTAGAAGGTGAGATATTGCATCCCCATCTAGGGTTTTTCGATCGCCAAACTCATCAGAATGATTTTGATTTTGATATTGAGATTCATCGGAAGATAGAAGACGATTTAGTCAAAAATCATCGAGCCTTAGAAATAGCTTTTAGTTCTTTTGTTGGCATCCTAGTCAGTAAAAGAGCAATTGAAAAAATAGGATTTCCCAATAAAGAATTTTTTATTAGGGGTGACGACTTGGAATATTGTCTGAGGTTAAATAATGCAGGCAAAATTCTCCTAATTACTGATAGCGTTATTCTTCACAAAGAAGCAGGCGATCCAGGAGCGATTGTTAAACAGTTTTTAGGTAAAATTTCTTATAGAACCAAATATAACAGGATATGGTTGACTTATTTTGAAACCAGAAATGCAATTTGGTTAAGAAAAAACTATGCTAGTAAAACGAGATTTTATTTGAGAACATTTAAATACTATTGTCGCTCTTTAATTGCTATTTTGCTCTTTGACGATCGCAAGTTTAAGCGCCTACAATTCCTCACTGAAGCTTACCAGGATGGGTTCAAGGGTTATTTTGATAACAATAAGCCTAAAATTTTATATGAGGAAAAACTCTAAGGTTTTAGTCAACTGAAGTAAAAAAAATACGCGCGTTATATATAGGGCATCAAACTCAGTACTCGAACAATGATTCCTTAAACAAGCTTTTATTTAGCGATTCATGCTTTCGTAGATGACTCGAAAAAATCGAAACAAGGAGTGCTTGAATGTTCGATTACTTAATTGTAGGAGCGGGATTTGCTGGCAGCGTCCTGGCTGAAAGGTTAGCAAGTCAGTTGGGAAAAAAAATTCTGATTATCGATACGCGATCGCACATCGGTGGAAATGCTTACGATTGTTATAACGAAGCAGGTATCCTCATACACAGGTACGGTCCCCATATTTTTCACACCAACTCTCGCGAAGTTTTCGAGTATCTTTCGCAATTTACTCAATGGCGTTCTTACGAACACCGCGTTCTTGCCAGTGTTGACGGACAACTCGTGCCAATTCCCATCAATCTCGACACGATTAACCGACTTTACGGACTCCATTTAACCTCATTCCAGCTAGAAGAGTTTTTTGCTTCAGTGGCTGAGCCTAAAGCGCGTATCCTAACTTCTGAAGATGTAGTGGTGAATAAGGTTGGCAGGGAACTCTACGAAAAATTCTTCCGCAACTACACGCGCAAGCAATGGGACATCGATCCATCCGAACTCGATCGATCGGTGACTGCCCGCGTACCTACCCGCACGAACCGCGACAATCGCTATTTTACGGATACATATCAAGCAATGCCCCTGCATGGCTATACTCGAATGTTCGAGAATATGCTATCTCACCCGAATATCAAAATCATGCTCCAAACTGATTATCGGGAAATTGTGGGGACGATACCGTATCGCGAGATGATTTATACAGGTCCAATCGATTTATTCTTCGATTACCGTTACGGCAAGCTTCCTTACCGCTCTTTGGAATTTCAGCACGAAACCGTGAATACGCCCGTGCATCAGCCAGTTGCTGTAGTCAACTATCCTAACGAACACTTGTATACACGAGTTACAGAATTCAAATACTTAACCGGACAAGAGCATCCTAAAACAAGTATTGTCTACGAGTACCCACGCGCCGAAGGCGATCCATATTATCCCGTACCGCGATCGGAAAATACTGCACTCTACAAAAAATATCAGGCACTAGCTGACGCAACTTCCGGGGTGCATTTTGTCGGCAGGTTGGCGACTTACAAGTATTACAACATGGATCAAGTCGTCGCTCAGGCTCTGACAATCTACAAAAAGCTGAGAGAAACTGAGAATAGACGATCGCCGGAACTAGACCAAAAGCTGGTTCGGGTAGGTTAGCAGTTGTCAGTGTAGAGACGTTATATGTAACGTCTCTACAAATTTATTCGTGACTAGACGAGAACGAAAATCTGGTTCTATCAACCGCTTGCTACGTATCCCGCCGATTGTAAGGTAATTCAGCATTAATTACCTCGATTTCTTGCCGTTCTAACTCATTGACCTCACGAATGTAGGAAGTGAGAATTTGCGCCAACCGTCGATGATAAAACCGATGTAAGCTGTGATTGACAGTAGCAGGGAAACCGCGCCGCTTTTTATGCCTTCCCCCCGCGCCAGGATCGAAAGTTTGAATACCATTGGCGATCGCCCATTCAATCGGCTTGTAGTAGCAAGCCTCGAAGTGCAAGCAATCAATTTCTTGAAAACTGCCCCAATAACGACCGTAGAGGCGATCGCCCTTTGTTAAACAAAATGACATACCCATCGGTTGACGCTTATCTCCTGCCTTATCTCCTGCATGGTAAGCTGCCACAAACAACACGCGATGGCGATAATGGGCGTGCAACTGCTCGAAAAACTTCTTGGTCAAATACTTGCTACCCCACCAGCCGAATTTATCACAGGTATCGGCATAAAAATGATACATCTGCGGAAATAAAGACTTATGGATCTCATCTCCCGTATGAGTCACTAACTCTAAGCCTGCATTTGCTACGGCTTTGCGTTCGCGCTTAATGTTACGGCGTTGGTTGGCGTTGAAGACTCCGAGATAATCGTCAAAAGTGGCAAAACCGAGATTTTGCCAGACATAACTGTGGTGCAACCACGTTGTAAATCCGTGTCGTTCGAGGGTGGGTCGCCATGCAGGATCGACATAGAGAAAATGACACCCAGAAACATTGTGGCGATCGCAAAAATGGTCGATTGCACTCACCATCAACGCCGTCATTTCATCCTCATCTTCCCCTGGCGCAACCAAAAACCGATAGCCTTCAGCAGGGGTAAAAGGTGTCATGCCTAAGAGTTTTGGATAGTACTCTACACCGATCCTCTGTGCCAGATCTGCCCATTGGTGGTCGAAGACAAACTCACCTTGACTGTGACCTTTCAGGTACATCGGGGCAGCTGCAACCAGCGTGCGATCGCGCCATATTGTTAAATGATTCGGCAACCATCCAGCCCTCGCCGTAGCACTACCAGAAGTTTCTAGATTATTCAACCACTCCCACTCCAAAAACGGAGTTGCTAGAGGTAATGCCAAAGCATCCCATGCCGACTGAGGAATTTCAGCAATTTTGTTCGTCCAGGCAACAGAATATTGCGGTTTAAGTTGTTCCACCATTATTTAGGGAGTAGGGAGTAGAGGGACAAGGCGGACAAGGGGGACAAGGAAGACAAGGCGGACAAGGAAGACAAGGCGGACAAGGGGGACAAGGAAGACAAGGCGGACAAGGAAGACAAGGCGGACAAGGGGGACAAGGAAGACAAGGGGGAATGACAACCAATTACCAACTACCACTCTTCACGCTCTTACTAATAACTGATAACTGACAACTAGCCACTGTTACTTAAGTTAATCTAACTATTGCGATCGTTGCAGGCGATAGTGGAGAAATACTTCTTGTGCTTCAACTTGAGCTGATAATAGTTCCAGTCGCGGCGCTAAATTTTCTGGGAAACCCATCCCTGCCACTGGGCTAGGGGCGTTTGTCCCCCCCAAAAGTAAAGGACAGACAGTCAACCACATCTCATCGATTAAATCGACTGCTAGCATCGCTGCCACCAACTCACCCCCACCGAGAACGGCTAAGCGTTTGATTCCCAAAGAAAATAACTGTTCTAGAGCAAATGTCCAGTTGATTGTTGGGAGTCGGGAGTCGGGAATCGGGAGTCGGGAATCGGGAGTCGGGAATCGGTAATTGGTAGTTGCTCCCTCAGTCTCGTCAGCCTTCTTATCCTCCCTGTCTCCCTTGTCTCCCTTGTCTCCCTTGTCTCTCTTGTCCCCCTCGTCTCCCTTGTCTTCCTTGTCCCAATTTTGAATTTTGAATTTTGAATTTTGAATTTTGTCTCCGACTCCCTGCTCCGCCACAATCACTTTCTCAAATTCCGATCGCCCCTGCCAAGACTTTGCCCCAGCCGCAGATGTGAGCAACCAACGAGGTACGGGTTGGCGAAAAAATCGCCACTGAGGATCGATCTTGGCACTAGCAGAAGCCAGGATCTGAATTGGTTGTGATTTTTGATGATTTTGTAGTCTTTGATGCAGTAATTTAGCACTAGTTACGCTTAAGGTTGTGCCGTAAGCGCGAAGCGTACCAGCCCCGAATAGTGTGGCATCGGCAGCAGCTATTTGTTGTTCGAGATGGAACCGATCGCGCTGGGAGGAAAAGCGAGCAGGCGATCGCCTCGCATCGGCAATCTTGCCATCGGCACTCATTGCCAAGATAACTGTTGTATGGGGACGACTTCGAGATCGATCCACGAGCTGCTACCTAGTTTTAAACGATCGAGCATGTTGGCAACCATACAGTAGTAGAAAACACTGTCTCTGCGCTGGCAAAATCTGCCGGAAGTTTTAGCGTAAAAAGTCACACTTTAATTAATTTTGAGTTAATGTTTAAAGATAAAACATTTCTTATGATTAACCAACGAATCTTTTTATCCAACATATATGGTAGCAGCTAGAGCTTTTAGATATGCTGTGAAAATGTCGAAAACATCAAGAACGCAATTGAGCTTGGCATCCGTAAATCGCGAACTTTGTTTTGTATGATTTGTTAAATCAGACAAAGGTTTTAACAGAATTTGCTTGGCAGCGATCGCGTTTAATGGTATTTAAATGCTAAAACTAATCTGTTTGCTAGCAAGCTATTACTAGAGGGTCTTGCATCTATTTTGAGGGAGCTTCCATGGCTAAGCCCAGTCAATCCTCATTTCGCCGTATCTTACTTGCAAGAATACTGCTGCTGACCGTACCAGTGTTGTTGATTGGGGAAGCGGTGACTTTCAGGAAAGCACGTTCTAGCTTGCTAGAAACCGCGCGCTGGAATTTAACTGAAAGTGCGGTGAACAAGGGAGAAAATATCAGCAACGCGATCGCGGCACTGAAATCAAACCTGCTGCTGGCAAGTCAAACCACCGTCATCCGAACAGGTTCGCCTGCACAGGCTCGGGAGTTTCTTCAACAGTTAGCGTCAACGCTGCCAAATACTCAGTGCTTGCAGGTGACTGAGATCGGCACGGGTAATTTGGTAGCCAGTACTTGTGGTAATACTCGAATTGCTTCTGCTAAAGCAGATCCCGCTTGGGAACAGCAGCAAAATCAAAAAATCTCGCCTTTGATTCGCGTTCAGCCACTAGTCGAAATTGACGCGCGGCGATCGCTACAGCTATCCGCCTCGCTAGATCCTCAACGCTCTCTAGGACAACTACAATTAGTTTTATCGGCTCCCGTGTACAACAGTAGCGGGCGATTGACCTACAGCCTCAACGTATTATCGGCACTGCACAAAAGAGAACGAGATCGACCAGGATTGCTGGCTGGCTCCACCGTCGTAATCGATCGCAACGGCACGATCTTAGCTCACCCAATGGCTAACCGCATTGGACGCAACGTCGCGCAAGAGCAAGATGCAGGACAGTTACAACATCTGCTCAAAAATGCGATCGCCGGACGCACGCGCCAAGATTTTATCCACTTGTCGTTCGACCGCAACGGTCCCGATTTGCTAGCGGGCTATAACGTCATTCCCAGTCCGATCGATCGAGCCAACGGATACTGGCTGATTTTAGCCGTTACCCGTCTGGATCATGCCTTGTACGGACTGCAAGAAATTAAAGTTATCCTTGTCGTACTGACCATTGGCTTGTTAGTAGCGACCTTAATCGCCGCGCTGCATATCATTCGCGATTTAGCAAGACCTTTAGAAAAACTACGGGACTACGCCCTCAACCTCCAAAGCCACCACGCTGCCGAGAGAGTCCCGCACAATTTCAAAGTCCGCGAGGTAGAACAGCTAGCAGAAGCCTTGGAAGAAATGTTAGGACGGCTAAATGCTTCGGCAGCAGAATTAGAAACCGCTTGGCAAGAAGCCCAGACTTCCAACCAGATGAAAAGTGAATTCTTAGCCAATACCTCCCACGAGTTACGCACCCCTCTCAATGCCATCATCGGATGTATTCGCCTCGTCCGCGACGGCTGCTGCGACGATCGCACCGAAGAACTAGAGTTTTTGGCACGGGCTGATGAGGCAGCTATTCACTTATTAGGTATTATTAATGACTTGCTCGATATTGCCAGAATAGAAGCTGGTAAACTCTCAGTCGTCACGGAAGCCCTCGATTTACGGCAAGTTTTGCGAGAAGCGATCGACCTGCAAAAGGTACAAATTCAGCAAAAAGGGCTGCAATTGATCGCTACAGAGTGGCAAGAACCGCTACTAGTTCATGCCGATGCTGCCAAACTTAAGCAAGTGCTGATCAATGTCATAGGTAACGCTGTCAAGTTCACCGATCGCGGCAGCATCAGTATCAAAATAGAAGTTACTGCCCAACCCGTACAAGATGGCAGTACTACATTTTGGGTCACTGTGGCTGTAGAGGATACGGGACTGGGAATCGATCCGGCTCAACAACACAAGCTCTTTCGTCCCTTCGCCATGGTAGATGGTACTACTACCCGCAAGCTAGGCGGGACTGGCTTAGGATTGGCAATTTCCCGCAATTTAATTGAATTAATGGGGGGTCGCATTGCCCTCAGTAGTCCTGGTATCGGTCTAGGGACTACTGTAGAAATCAGCTTACCGTTAGTCGATCCTTTGCCGTCTCCTCCCAGCTTGGAGACGCAGCTATCAGAGCGATCGCACTCCACCAGCGACAGCAATTTTGATTTAAACGAACAGAGAGCTTTACTAGAGGATGACTTGAGAGAGAGAATCATAGAAGAATCCAAAAGACTAGACTCCATTAGCTCCGTCAAAAGTATAAAAGTTGAGGAAAACATTAACGGTAGTGGCGTGACTTGTCTTTGACCGATAACTTTGTAGAGACGTTACATGTAACGTCTCTACAAAGTTATCGGTTATTAATTTGTGAATTCTGGTAAATTCTACTGTGCTATTTATACCAATTGAGATTTTGTTGGTAGAAGATGACTCTGGCAACGTGCAGTTAACTAAATTGGCTTTAGAAGAAAGCAAAATGTCTGTAAACTTGCACGTAGTTGAGGACGGTGTAGAAGCGTTAGCATTGTTGCGAAAAGAGGGAAAGTATGCTAGCACAAAACATCCAGATATAATCTTGCTCGATCTCAATCTGCCTAAAAAGGATGGGCGAGAAGTGCTAGCAGAGATTAAAGCAGACCCCAACCTCAAGCGCATTCCTGTTATCGTACTGACAGCTTCTCAAGCTGAGACAGATATACTCAACGCCTACAATCTCAACGCCAATTGTTACATTATCAAACCAGTTGACTTTGACCGCTTTGTCAAAATCGTGCAATCGATTGAAAACTTTTGGTTCACCATCGTGAGGCTGCCGTAAACCCTGCACAGTCAACTATCAGTGGCTAGTGGTTAGTGGCTAGTGGAACCAGTGGCTAGTAATTGCGACTTACGACTTCTTCCTAGTATTCCAGCAAACTTCCGACTGCTGGACAAAATTGCTATCTTTGATAATAACCATAGATATTGTTAAGAATAATTAAGAGAGGTATTGTGGCTCTATACGCTGAATTGCACCGCCACTTGGGGGGTTCGGTCGTGCCTCGCGTTCTCTGGCGCTATTTCCAGCGTCACGCTGACGACAAAATCGAGCGGTTTCCTGACTATGCTGCGTTTGAAGATTTCTATACCCGTCCCCGCAACACGTTGGACGAGTATTTAGAATTGCACACTTTAGTTGAGAGCGTGCAAACAATTGAGACTTTGCCTTACTTTGTCTATCGCTTGATTCGTGGGGCGTATATTTTTGAAAATTTGGCGTACTTAGAAATTCGCTACACGCCATATTTACGCACGTCAGAGCATTTAACTCAATCCCAACGGATCGAACAGATGGCGGAGATTGTTGACGTGGTAGGCAAAGCAAGCCAACTTTCCGAATATCCGATTGTCACTAGCCAAATTTTGTGTATGCATTCGCGGCTACCCGATGAGGTAAATCGGGCAATTGTGGACTTGGCTGCCCAAAAACGAGAATATGTCTGTGCTGTGGATGTCGCTGGTGGCGATGGACATTATGCAGAACGCCTCGAAGAGTTCGTGCAATTGTATGCCTACGCGCGATCGCTTGGTTTAAATACCACGGGACACTTATATGAAACTCCCGCAGGTTGTTATCCCGAACTGTTGCCCTATCTGATGCGGATCGGTCACGGTATCCAAATTCCCCTGCTGCATCCCGAACTGTTACCAGATTTAGCCAGCAGGCAGCAATGTTTAGAGGTTTGTCCCACAACTTATTTAAAGACGGGAACCCTACAGGACATGCGCCAGTTGAAGTTGGTATTCGATCGTTGTTTGGATGCTGGGGTAGATATTGCCATTTGCACGGATAACGCCGGATTGCACAACGTCCGGTTGCCATTTGAGTATGAAAATCTGCTGACGCTAGATATTATTGACTTTGACGAATTGCAAGCTTGTCAAGATGCAGCCTTCCGCCATGCCTTTGCTTGGCCCTATGGCGATCGCCCAGCGTCTTTACTCAATGGATTACTCAAGCCATCATTACCAACGGGGGTGCTAGCAATGCAAGATTAAGATTGGTAGATGGTAATTGGTAATTGGTAGTTGGTAGATGGTAGTTGATAAGTAGGTGGAGTTTTATGTCTAGCCACTAGTCACTACTCTCTACTTACTACTCACTACTCTCTAATATGAGCGCTAATAACCAAAATACTGGAATTTCAGGCATATTAGCAGCCAATATCGAATTGATCCAACTTGCTGATGGAATGCTTTTTGGTGAAGGACCAGTTTGGGACAAGCAGCATCAGCAACTTATTTTTAGCGATACTGGGGCAAACGAACATAAATCTTGGAGTAAAACTCAAGGATTGCACACTTACCGCAAACCCAGTTATCAGCCAAATGGCAATGTGCTTGATTCTGTGGGTAATCTTTATACTTGCGAACACGAAACGCGGGCAATAAGTATTACAGATCAAGACGATCGCCGGACAATTTTATGCGATCGCTTTCAAGGTCAGCGGTTCAATTCACCGAATGACTTGGAAATTAAATCGGATGGGACGATCTGGTTTACCGATCCACCTTATGGTTTGGGTGATAGAACTAAAGAGATAGAATTTAATGGCGTATTTCGCTACGTTCCAAAAACACAAGAATTAACTGTAGTTATTCAAGATTTGAGTATGCCGAATGGCATTGCTTTTTCTCCAGATGAAACCAAGCTATATGTAGGTAATTCAGCAGCAGGCGATCGCTATATTTGGGTATTTACTGTTAACTCAGATGGAACTCTTTCTAGTGGAGAAAAACTCTGTCAAATTGATAATAATGATTGGGGAGCTGATGGGGTTGACGTAGATACTAATGGCAATATTTATGTAGGTTGCGGCGATGGTGTCCACATTTTTTCTCCTACAGGTTTACTACTAGGTAAAATTTTGACCCCGAGCGCTATTTCTAATTTCGCCTTTGGTGGGGAAGACGGTAAGACTTTATTTATGACGAGCGAACACGCCTTGTACAGAATAGAATTATTAGTTGCAGGCGCAGTGCAGCGATGGTGAAATTTCTGATGAAAGTTTTTTTGGAAACTCCTAGACTAGTTCTCCGTCAATTTACGCCGGATGATGCTCAACATTTATTAGCTTTAGATAGTGACATTGAAGTTATCCGTTATGTAGATTTAGGGATGATTAAAGAAGGAAAACCTCTAGAGAAAAGTTCTGAAGACTATCAAAATAATATTTTACCCAAATGGATGCAATATTATCAACAATATTCAGGTTATGGATTTTGGGCAGCAATTGAAAAATCGAGTCAAGAATTCATCGGTTGGTTTCATTTACGACCGGCATTAGATAGTCAATTTAATCTTAGTTCAAAATTCTTCCATGCTGATGAAATTGAATTAGGTTATCGTTTGCGTCGAGTTTCTTGGGGTAAAGGATATGCCACTGAAGGTTCTCGCGCCCTCGTCACAAAAAGCTTTGCCGAATTAGGGACTCAGTGCATTGTATCTTCTGCATTGGCAGAAAATCGAGCTTCTAGTCGGGTGATGGAAAAAGCAGGGTTAAAGTTTGAATTAAAGTACGTTCACCCAGAAATCGAGCGCGAGGTGGTGAAGTATAGTTTGAGAAATCCTCATAAAAATTGGTAGGAATACACAAAATTGGTAGGGGCGCAAAATTAGGTAGGGGTACAAAATTAGGTAGGGGCGCACAGCTGTGCGCCCCTACTTTACGAAATCCTAATTTTCGCAGCGTGTAACGCCATTAAATTTAACCGTCACCTAAATTCTTAGGAATCTCTTTAGGAATTACCCAGTAATAAATGGTAGAACCACCAGGAGTCTGCAAGGTTTTTTCTGGCTTCCAATCGCCCATATCAAACGCATGAGACACGATACGAGTCCCAGGTTTGAGCTGTTTAAATAGCTGCGGTCTGAGCTTAACATTAAGTTCGGGCAACAAATAAAGCGTTACGACAGTTGCATCGCTGAAGTCGCTCTTAAACAGGTCTTGATTGAGAAACGTCACGCGGTCTGTTACGCCTGCTTTTTTAGCGTTTTCCTTTGCTTCTTTAATCCGTTCTGGGTTGATGTCTATCCCAACTGCCTTTTTCACTTGATATTTTTGTACAGCAGTAATTGGGATGCGTCCGTCGCCACTACCAAGGTCGTAGAGCGTATCATTTTTAGTCACCTTAGCAACTTTGAGCATTTCGTCTACCGTTTCTTGAGGTGTAGGTACGTAGACGACATCTGGTTCGCGTAGTGGTGCTTGCGTATCTTGGGCAATTGTTTGAGTTTGAGCGTTAGTTTGGGTAGTGAGACTGTAACCAGTTATTCCTAAGCCAACTATACCAATGCAGGCGATCGGTAGTAGGAACAAGCGTTGTCGGCGCATTATTTTCCTTTCCTGTAGCCGTTTCCGTATAACATAATGCCATGTTATAAGTCGTAAGTTGTAAGTCGTAAGTCGTAATTAAGGAAGCAGTGACCAGCGACCAGTGACCAGTGACCAGTGACCAACAACTAACAACTAACAACTAACAACCATCAACCATCAACCAACTACCAACTACCACCCATCAATTAAATAAGTACGCCAGGATTGAATTTTATCTTCATCGGTAGTTTGAGGAATTGCTAAACGCCAGGTTTTCCCCTCTTTCTGAAGTTGTAAATAGACCTCGAATGGATTATTTTCTTGCGTTATCCGTCGTTGAGAAATTTGTAAGGTGCGATCGTAAGTTCCGATAATTCGATATGCTGGTAAGTTTCCAATTTTGAGTTGTTGCTGTTCTTGTATTCGCAGGCGATCGATTTCTAGTTTAAGTGGTGTAGATAGATGGAGTTTCTGACTGATTTGTTGTTGTATTTGAGATAATTGAACTGCTAAAGCTTTTTGCACCAGTCGCTCGTTTGGGATTACGATTGGAGTGCTACTACATGCTGTCAGAAATATTAGCAAGATTCCAATTAAAACGAGCGGTAATTTTCGGCACATAGAACTTGCATTCGTGGGCGACAAGAGACAGCAACTCAAATGAACTCTAGGTATATGAAACTTTCTAGAGTTAGTATAAACTGTGAATGACTCTATCGAGCAGTCAATTATGCAAAAAAGATCCCTTGGTTTAGACGATCGCCTCTACGATTACTTTCTATCTGTCTCTCTACGGGAACCAGAAATTTTATCTCAGTTGCGTCAAGAAACAGCTAATCATCCCGCAGCAATGATGCAAATTGCTCCCGAACAAGGTCAATTTATGGCTTTACTAGTTCAATTGTTAGGAGCAACAAAAACTTTAGAAATAGGGGTATTTACGGGTTATAGTTCTTTATCTGTGGCTCTAGCGCTGCCTGCTCATGGTAAGATATTTGCTTGCGATGTGAGTAAAGAATACACAAATATAGCGCGGCGTTATTGGCAGCAGGCTGGAGTTGCTAACAAAATAGATTTGCACTTAGCGCCAGCAATAGAAACACTAGATCGATTATTGGCATCGGGACAATCAGAATCTTTTGATTTTGCTTTTATCGATGCAGATAAAGAAAATTATGACTGCTATTACCAGCGATCGCTTCAATTAGTTCGTCCTGGTGGATTAATTGCAATTGATAATGTTCTCTGGGGTGGAGATGTGGCTAATTTTCAAGTTCAAAATCGAAGTACTCAAGCAATTCGAGCGCTCAATGAGAAATTACATCATGATGAAAGAATAGCCTTAAGTTTAGTACCAATTGCTGATGGATTGACTTTAGCATTAAAGCGATAGATTCAGAAAGTAGATTCAGCCTTTTTAAATTTACTTCTAGGTGCAATTCTCAGTAAAAAATTGTCTACTTCTGCTAAAAAATCTCCGGCTGAATCACTCTTTACATTCCCCTGAGCGTCATCTTGTTCTGCTGCTATGGCTTCCTGCAACAGTTGCTCATGTTGTTGTTGTAAAAGTCTTTTGTGTAGAATTTCTAGCAACACTGCTTGCTCGTCGATTGATAAAGCTTTTACCGTTTCGATCGCCTGCTGAAACTTAGGGGTGTTAAGTACCATAGATACAGATAAGTTACTAACTTCGTTAGGTCTATTCTTAAGTGTAATCTACAAGATGCTGTTGTAGTACGGAAATCACCCAATGATTTTAGTTGAGGCAATTCCTCATGCAGTCGGGCTTTATCATTCTTCAAGAGTTAAATTTAAGCTTTTTTATTTCTGCTTCTTTGGTAAGAAGGTAAAAATTGATAACCCTCTTTAAAAAAGCATAAAGAGGGGGTTATGAAATCTATTTTTCGTGCGATCGCGCTTTTATTGTCCTCTCATTCTGGCTTTATATTCTGCATAATAGTTGCTGAATTTCCAGAATTCGACAATTAGATGCCGCACGGAACGATAGCTTTTTTTAGCAAAGTTGTAGGCTTGCTGTCTGTGACTAACAGGTGCGCGATCGGTGTGTTGATAAGAAGTGTCTCTCATATTCGTCTCCTAAATTAATTACAGTTTTTGACAAAATTAGCGGTAATATCTTTGCTCGATCCAAGAACGCATTTCTGCTTCAGAGCCAAAGCTTGTTGACTCATTTGTATTTGGATCGAATGCTTGCCACCATGTATTGCCTTGGCGATCGCGGCGTTGCTTTACTTGTAGTTCGTTGCTTTGAAATAACCAAGCAAATAAGTGCTGAAAAAATTTGGAAACCTTGGCATAGTCGTTTGGCTTTGCCACAATAAATTTAGTTTGAGATTTACGGTCAGTTGTTTCATTTCCACGGGAAATTAAGTAATCGCAATTAGCTTTCATAGTTCGAGGTAATTGAAAGTAAAAATAAGTCTTTGTTTTGCGGCACAAATCTAATCTAACAACTACTAATTCTGATGACAAAGCAATCTATGCATAGTTGTATGAATAAAATCGATAGCTCGAAAATAAGGTAAGTTATGAATGGGTGGCATTGAGCCAAATTCATTCATCATTTATCGTTGAAGCCATGCTAGAGCTTAGCAATAGTCAGATCAAACTCTCCCAACTGCGAGCATTATTGGCAGTAGCCGAATACGGTAATTTTAGTGAAGCGGCTTTACGCTTGGATTTGTCTCAATCAGCAGTCAGCCACGCGATCGCATCATTAGAAGATGAATTAGGCATCTTATTATTCTCTCGCGGTCGGCAAGGCGCATCTCCCACACCTGTAGGAGAACAGGTCATCGGTTATGCTGAAAAAATCTTGCAGCTATTGGAAGAGATGGTTGCAGCAGCCAAATCAGAAAAAAGCTTGCAGAGTGGTAGCGTCAGAGTTGCTTGTATACGGAGTGCAGCTACCCATATCTTACCGTCTGCGATCGCCCAATTTCGCCGTCGTAGTCCAGGAATTGCGATCGACATCTTAGAACATTTCGACCACTTGGACGTAGAAAAAGCTTTGCGGGAAGGTCAAGCTGATGTAGGCTTTACCCACCTCCCTACCAGTGCGGAATTTGAGACTTGGGAAATTTTGCGGGATGAATATGTCGCTCTACTACCACCATCTGCTAATTTGCGGCAGAATCAGTGTACTTGGGAAGAATTATTTGCTTATCCTTTAATCGTTCCTAGTACCAATAATGCGTGTTTTACCACGCTTCGCAACCACCTGCTAAGCGCAAGTATTCGGATCGATAATCAGGTTGCTTACCAAGTTAACGAAGACTCTACTGTTGTCAGCATGGTATTACAAGGTTTAGGCGCAACAATTATGCCACGGCTAGCAGCAGAACCAATCCCATCAGCCGTACATGCGTGTAGTTTGCCAGTACCATTAGAAAGAATCATTGGAGTAGCTGTGCTAGCAAATACGCTGCTAACTCCGGCGGTATTTACTTTTTTAGACGTGTTGCGGGGTGTTAAATCACCTGCGGTTAAATTTGCATCGTGAGGTCAGTTGTCAGTGTAGAGACGTTACATGTAACGTCTGTACAAAGTTATCAGTTATCAGTCAACCGTCAACTACCAATGACCAATGACCAATGACTAATGACCAATAACACTAAAAACTTGTTGCTCTAACTTATCGCACGACTGGCGTACAAGTCTCAGTCCTTCATCTAGAGAAATTTCACCTGTGGAGGTTTGGAATTCTTGTAACAGTTCCGCTTCTGTAGTTTGATATTCACCGAGATCGGAACGAAATTTAGTTAATAAATTGATATTTTCACCGTCTTGAGTGGCAAATTCAAATATGGAGTCGAGATAATCCTTAACTTCTCGATTTTTCACTCCTTCGGTTACGGCTGTATAGAGTAGATCGTTATCTAAATATTCAAATTCTGGTACGTCTAACCGATCGCCATTTAATTGAAAAGTCTTAATGCCTGCTTTTGGTCTGACGGTTAAATTCTCGCGTCTGACTCTGGCGGCGGCGTTACTTACTAAAGTTGCGATCGCTAATATGCGATCGGGATAGTTACTATCTGTACCGCGCAATTCGATCGTCCCGATTTTATTGAGTCGGACGCGATTCCATGCCGTTTTTAACATGCTACCTCCCGCCTCATAAAACAGATGGCGTTCTACTCCAGCACGATCCATCGCTTCCAACCAAGCATGATAGCGCCCAAACTGCAACTCTACTAATTCTTCTACGCTATGGACGTAAGGCTGAAGTCCTCCCACGGCTTGCAGATTGGTGTAAACTCCCTCCCAGCCAAAAATATTTCGTCCGCGATAATGTACGGTATGCGCTGAAACATTCATTCCCCGTCCTTCGTAAAACGGACAAGCGCGGGAAAGCGCGATCAGTGCAGCGTCTAAAGCTGTCGCTAGATTGAAGAGATTCAAGATTTCTGCTTTGGCTGCTAAAGTAGCGTCGTAAGATACTCCTATACGCGGATCGATCGCCCCTGGTTCAACTTCCAAATGTAGGTGCGTACCCGTACACCTGCCTGCGTGCAAGAAGCGATCGTAACCTACGGTACGCAGTTGAACGTGATACCATAACTTATTACGAATTATCGGCATGACGTGCAAGGGATAAGTAGACAAGGGATAGAGTCTCAAATTCAATTCTTGTCCCGCCTGGATTGCTATTTGCAGGTTACTAAAATACTCTTGAGTGAGTTCAGTAACTGAATTGACCGGGTTTGTATTAATTTCAACAATATGCTTAACCCATTCAGGTGCAAAACAATCTGGATTGCTGCCTTTTTCAGTTGCGATCGCCTGACAGCGCGATAAAAATTCATCGGCACGATGAGAAATTGCCCCAGTGCGATCGACGAGGAAAAACTCTTGTTCAAATCCAAGCCGCCGCTTTGCTTCTGTCATGGCTAAAATCTCTACAATTTAGTTTTTTACCTCTATTGCAATGATTTCACGCTCGTCGATAATTTAAAGTATCTAAAAGATAGACTTTGACTTTTGAGCTAAAATATCTCTCTTAAGGCGTAAATTTAATACTCTCGATGATGTTAAGCCCA
Organism: Chroococcidiopsis cubana SAG 39.79; assembly: GCF_003991895.1. Classification (NCBI taxonomy): domain Bacteria; kingdom Bacillati; phylum Cyanobacteriota; class Cyanophyceae; order Chroococcidiopsidales; family Chroococcidiopsidaceae; genus Chroococcidiopsis; species Chroococcidiopsis cubana. The sequence continues at coordinate 29,034 of NZ_RSCK01000016.1, read as the reverse complement.
ATATTCCGGTTGGCAAAGCTCGATTGCTAGTGCGATTAAATTGGCAAAATCAATTTTGCTAACTAACATCCAAAAACGTAATTGTTCTCGCTGTCTTTGGCTACTTTTATGAAGATACCTTCTTCGTCATTTCAAATAAATGTTGGGCATTTTGTCCTAAGAATGCATCGAATAATACTTTCTTTCCTACTGCTTCTACTGGGTAGCGTTCGGCAATTTCATAATAAGCATAAGTCCAAGGAATTTGCATTAATTCTCCAGTCACATCATCTATGACTGTTACCATCTCTTTCACTGCATGAGTAGCAGTCTGACGCAAACCAACTTCTAAGCTACCTTCAATTTGGGCTTTCATCGGTACTCCCAAAGTAGCTAAGCCGTTAGCTGTAGTCTCTATATCTGGATATTGTAGAGTGTGCTGACGGTTGACATAGCCAGTGAAATGATTGACTGCATATCCATGTAATAATACCCAAGCTCCATATTGGGTAACTCGATTAACTTCTTCTACCACAGATTGTTTGGGAGGCGACCAAGGGCGGGTGAATACGCCTTGGAGCCGATCTACGATTAGATCTATATCGGTTGGATTAGTTGCATTAGAGGGCATTGCCCACCCTAGAGAGGCATCGCTAACAGTTTGATAGATGAGAGATGCGATCGCCTCTGGTAATTCTTCTACAATCAATTCACTAATAAATAGTTTGGGTAAGTCATACTGTTCCTGTTCTGGATGTTGATAGTGGCGAGCATATAATTTCTGTGCTGGAAAAATATATTCTCCCGCTGCTGTGTAACCCAACGCCTCAGCAACACTAGCTAAATACTCAATGCCTAAATTCTGTTTTCCTTCGGGCGTATCAATATTTAACCGCAGCGAACGAAAAGCAATATGGTCGTTGGCAACCGTACCACCTGCTTGTAAAATCATTTGTTCGTAAACTTGAGCGTAGCTGACTCTAGCACGGTATTGTTGCCAGAGTCGATCCCAAAGATGAAGGGCAATTTCAGCTTTCATAACATCATGAAGGAAGAAGGGGATGAAGAGGTGGTCATTGTTCACCCTGCTGACTGATAACTTTGTACAGACGTTACATGTAACGTCTCTACACTGACAACTGTTTCCTCACAAGTTCCTCAAATTCTATTTCTATATTAAATATCAAGTCATCTGAGTCATCTGTGAATGACGGTAGTGTGACTGGTAGATGCTACGCCTTTGCGCTGATATAGTTCCGCACGTTCTATGGTGGTGAGTGCGGAACTTTTTTATAATTAATCATTTGTCACTTGTCATTTGTCATTTGTTATGGTGATAGTAAGAGCCAAATTTTGAACGCCAGTTGCTTTAAGTCGGCAGAGCCGCCCAACGCACTGGCTCCTTTTGGCTTTTGACTTTTAACTTTGTACATATTTGTTCAACTAACTTCATTCGGTTGAAACAAACTCACAAGATTCTCAACTTTTCTACTTAGTGTAAAAGTAGACATATTCCGGGGAGAGTCTGATATGGAAAGCTTCGATTTTGTCATTATGGGAGCTGGACTAGGAGGACTGTCAGCTGCCGCTTGTTTGACTCGACAAGGATATCGAGTTGTGGTTTTGGAGCAGCATTACTTAGCGGGAGGATGCTGTCATACATTTGATTATGGGGAATATAGATTTTGTGCAGACGTTCACTATATTTCCCAGTGTGGCTCGGGTCAGGCGATCGCGCAATTTCTTAATTACATTGAGCGGGATGTCCCCTTTGTTTCCCTCAATCCCGATTGCATCGATCGCGTTATTGCTCCAGAAATTGATTTTAAAATTCCTTTAGGTTGGGAAAACCTACGTCAGCGTTTGCTCTCAACTTTTCCAGAGCAAGCCACACCAATTAATCGCTATTGTGACGAAATCAAGCAAATACACCAAGAGATTCGCAGCTTAGTTCAAGAAGTCCGTTGGTACAATCGCCATCTATCAGATTGGTTGAAGTTACCCAAGTATTGGAATTTATTTGTAAGGCGAAATTGGACGCTACAAGATCTCTACAATCGTGTCGGTTTGTCACCCAAACTACAAACGATATTAGCAGGACAAAGCGGAGACTATGCTTTGCCACCCGAGGAAATTGCGCTTTTTACTCATACTTCTTTAGTATGGGATTACTCGGAAGGAGCCTATTACCCTCAGCACCACTTCAAACACTTGGTTGATGAGATTGTTGCAGCCATTACCTCTGGTGGTAGCGTCGTGCAATTTTCAACTCCCGTAGAATATATCGAAGTTGAAGACCGTCAAGTACAAAAAGTCATTGCTGGAGGTAGAACTTATCAGGCTACTCGTGCTTATATCAGCGACTTAGACCCCAAGTTAACATTACATTTAATGCGGGAAACTGTCGAAGAATTAAGTAATCGGGAGCGTCAACGCCTAACTGGTTACGAATATTCTGCTAGTGCTTTTAATATTTATTTAGGTTTAGATAGCCGCTTTGAGCCAGAAAAATATGGGATTGGCAATTGGAATATTTGGTATTATCCCAATGGCGATTTAAATCAAGCCTATCGCCAACAATTGCTGGGTGACTTACACCATCCTTGGATTTTTCTCTCTTGTCCTACGATGAAATCTCCAGCAGGTGGTATGGCTCCGCCAGGACATCACGTATTAGAAATTGCTACCGTGTGTCCCTACGAACCATTTAAACAGTTGCACTCAACAGATCTTAAAGCTTACAAGACGAAAAAACGGCAATTTTATCAAGATATGATGACAAGCGTGCGAGATTTGGTTCCTGACGTGAATGCTTATACTCGTATGAAGATTTCTGGAACTCCCACCACTAGCGAATATTATCTCGGACAACCACAAGGAAACATTTACGGTGCGAAGTTAATCCCCAAGCAAGTCGGTTTGAATCGTTTAGGATATACAACTGAATTGCCAAATCTTTTCTTCGTTGGTGCTAGTGCTGGATATCCCAGTGTCCCAGGAGTCATTGGTAACGGTATGGATGCGGTTGAATTGATTACAGGTCAATCGGTCTGGAATCGAGCTAACACTTCTGAGCTGTTGATTAAAAGATAGTTTACCTCTTTTGGGTTATTAGCTGTTAGGAGGGAGAATGGACGCAGTGACCAGTTGTCAATGTACAGACGTTACATGTAACGTCTGTACTATTAGGAATCATCAGATACTAGTTACCAAGGTTTTTAATTGCGATCGCTAGTCGTTGTCGAACTGGTCACTGTCCTAACCTCTAACCCCTAAACCCGATATATGAGCATCAGTAAGCAAGGAAAAATAATTGCTCTTTGGATAGTATTTCTATTCGGAACAGTTTTTCACACGCAGTTAGCTTTAATGCCGCTGCTTTATGGTGAAAATGTAATGATGCCTGATACTCAGGGAAAAATGCCGGCATCCGAGTCATGGTTAATGTTAGGCATGTTTGTCTTACCAGCGATCGCAATTGTAGTGACTGCATTTAATAATTCGAGACGATATAGACTCATACATTTTTGCCTGACAGTTCTGTTCACTGTCATAAATTTTATTCACATCGTCTTCGATCTATCGGTACAACCGATCGTTTGGCATCAAATTGTTTCGATTGTCTTGTTATTTGTGAATGGGTTATTGTTAAATATTGTCTCTTTACAATGGTTGCGAGAGCGAGATAAAAGTCCTAAACTTCGCAAGAAAGTGACTGTTAAAGCAGTCAAAAATTCCTAGTTGTAAACTTTGAAAATTAAAGCCTAAAAAGCTACTTCTTTTTGTGAGTAGAGACGATCGCAATAGAGCATCCAACCCAATCCAAATAAACTCGATAGAGAACCTGCGATCGCAGCTTTGACACCCCATCCCACAGGTCCTAACCAATCGTTAATTTCGTTTAAAATCGCCGTACTAACTTTAGCAACGACATAGGCTGTTCCCACCGCACCAATAGTAACCATACCTAACTCAGCCAATATTTCTAATAGATTTTTCTGCGATAGATCTTCCTCAAAATAAATTTTCCAAATTAATGTGTACATGCCAATATCAGCAGCAGTTAAGACAAACTGTTTTGGCATTTCTACGCCTGGAGAAGGGAGAGCCGATACAGCACCGCCACTAGCAGCATAACCCGCGATCGCTAAAACAGCTTCGATTCTCTTTTTACCTTGTAGATCCATGATTATCTCCTTGATGATTTGTCATTTGTAACTACTTTCTGATAACTGATAACTAAAACTTACAAATTCTCTGGATCTTCTCCCAGCTCTCGCAACCGTGCAGCTAATCGTTCGGCTCGTTCCTCTGCTGTTAAATAGCGATTTCCCTGCAAGTCATACCACGTCAATACCTCTTGCTGTATGCCTCCTAACACCATTTGATGTCTTCCGATTCCTAGATTTACTTCTGGCATCTTGTAGGGTTCGCCTATCTGCAACTGATACACTCCATTTACCAATTTATAAACTTCAAAGGGTTGATGTCCGTCCCGCCGCCAGAACTCGGAATTGTAAATTATGTAATATAGAACCCCTAACTTAGCGTAAACTTCCATCTTTTCGTCATACTCTCCCCCTGGAGTCCAAGAGACAATTTCTAAGGTCAAAATTGGTACAACATCATTTTCTTCCCAAATGACATAGCTTTTACGCGATTTACCTTGTTTTTTGCGATCGACTCCCAAACTCAAAAAGCCATCAGGGACAACGGGAATTCTAGGATTGACTCCGGTGGTGTGATAAATTCCCATATCCACCCCAAAGAACCAATCGATCCGATTTGCCCAGATAGTGTTAAGTAAAAATAATAAGAAGTTAGGCAGAAAATTTTGGTCTTCGTTGTCTACGGGCGTATCATCTGAACAAGGTAGTTCGGCACTAGTTGGTAATGCTGGCTTGAGGTCGGATTGTGTCATCATCCCATCCTAAATTGCTTTCATTACTGATGAATATTAGCTGGGGCGATCCGATCGCATTCCTGCTTGTATGGGGTCAAATCCTGGGGGAAAGTGGGTGGTATCGGGGTCGTAATCTGCTTCGCGTAAGTCTGCTGTTTCGAGTTTGGCGTGACGTAAATCTGTACCAATTAGAATTGCTCCGCGTAAATTGGCTCCATTGAGGTTAGTTTCGTTGAGGTTAGCATAGCTTAAGTCTACTCCTCTCAAGTTTGCGCCACTTAGATCGGCTCCACTTAGTTCGGCATAACTTAAGTCTGCGCCCTTCAAATCGGTAGCTTTAAGATCGACTGCACCAAGTTCTATGCTTGTAAAGTCTCGTTTTCCAGCCGCATATTGGTTGAGGAGTTCGGCTACATCAGTCATGGAGTTGGGGATGGCTTCAGACATAAGCAAATCTAACAATTTTGGAGTTAAAGGTTTTATTTCTAGTTTAAGGACACAATAGAACTATTTGTAGTTTGGAAGTGGAAGAATTATGTCGCGCAAAGACGCATACGCGGAGCGTTCTCGAAGAGTAGGCGCAAAGAGTAATTAGGATGTTTACATTTTATTACGGAAATGAAAAATAGAGAGATAGCAAGGAGCGCTGCGTTGGGAATAATTGACTTATATTATGTTTTGTTTAAATGGAACTTATGAGAATAGTTCGTTCTGAGAATTTTATAGAATATGCTGGTATTTTCGAGATTAATCAACTTGCATTTGGTCAAGAAAATGAAGCGAAATTAGTTGAGAATATCCGTTACTTACCTAATTTTAACTCTGCTCTATCTTTAGTAGCAGTTGAAGGCGATCGCCTCGTCGGGCATATTTTATTTAGCGAAATTGCGATCGTTAGTCCTCAAGGTGATGTGATAGCATTGGCTTTGGCTCCATTAGCTGTTCTGCCTCAGTTTCAAAATCAAGGTGTCGGTTCTCAACTTGTGAGAGCAGGGTTGAAACAGTGTCAGATTTTAGGATACAAAATTGTTATAGTTCTGGGTCGTCCGAACTTCTACAGTCGGTTTGGTTTTGTGCCTGCGATCGATCGAGGATTGCGATCGCCTTTTTCAGTTCCAGATGAAGCATTTATGGTACTGGAACTCGTACCTGGGGCATTAAATGGAGTTAGCGGGATGGTGAAGTATCCATCTCCGTTCGATTGCGTTTAAGCATGAAATAAAACACGTGCTTAGATTCCGTGGCTTTTACCAATCACCCAGTGACGGCGGAAAAAACGCGATAAAGCCGATTCTTCTAACGATAAATAAATTGGGCGACCGTGGGGACAGGTACGGGGGTTGCGGGTACGCTGCCATTGATTGAGTAGCGTTTGCATTTCTTCTAAACTCAAAGTCGTACCGTTGCGGATGGCACAGCGACAGGCAGTCGCAACTTGAGCCGCTTGTAAGTCGCCACCTAAACTTAGTTCTACCAAGGCATCGGCACAATCGTCGCGCTGTACCAGCATTGCAGGGGCGCTACGGACTGCCCACAAGCGATCGCCAAACGGCTCGACTTCTAAATTCAAACGCTGTAATTGAGCTATTTGAGCCAGCGAAAGATGATTCAGAATCACTGGCGGTTCTAGAGGGACGAGTTGCCAGCGATCGCACAGTTGCTCGTACAATACTCGTTCGTGGGCGATGTGCTGTTCCACCAACCACATACCACCAGGATGTTCTACCAAGATATACATGTTGTGTACCTGGGCGATCGCTTTCAGAAAAGGGTGTAGGGTGTGGGGTGTAGGGTGTAGAGTCGATCCCCCCTCAACTTCTTTGTCTCCCTTGTCTTCCTTGTCTCCCTTGTCTTCCTTGTCTCCCTTGTCTCCCTTGTCTCCCTGTGCGATCGCCCGACTCGTACTATATACGCCTTTTTCTTCCGCAACTTTAATGAGTTTAGTAACTCGTGTATTATGAGCCGCGTCCGACACGCTGTTACTATTGAGCCGCAGTATTTGTTCTATAGCGCCTGCCGTGTGTTCTTGCCAATGACTCAGATGATGTAGGTAAATTTCGGTTTTCGCTGGCTGGCGGTTCCAATCGATCTGCCACGGCGCAACTTTCAAATGGAGAAAACAAACTGGATAGCGATCGCGGGGTAACGTCCGTGTCATCGCCGCAAAGATCGTTTGTTCCAATTCTGCAAACTTCACCATTCTACCGTTCACTGCCACCCTCACCCAGTCTGGACGATGACGATGACAGCGATCCGGTAAACCCAGAACCAATTGAAGGGATGAATAGTGAGAATTTGGAATTCGGAATTCGGAATTCGGAATTAAATTCTCCCTCTGCTCCTCTGCTCCCCTGCTCCCTGCTCCCTCAAAAGGAGTTGGCACTTCAACCTTAAGATATTGCAAATCGCTCAAACTGACTTGGCGTAGAATTTGTGGGATTAAGTGCTGGGTAGTTGCTCCTGGGGAGAGGGTAAACCATTCGCGATCGTCTTGCCAGACTTGCCAGGTGACGTGAGGATGACACAGGGCAATTTGCTGAATTGTATTTTGGATCGCTCTGGTTTGTTGACTCAGAGAAGGCATTCCCTGACGACGTTCTGCCCAATTTGCAAATAAATTAGAGACTGTGACGACTGTACCAGGAGCGATCGCCACTGTTTCTGTCTCTAGAACTTCGCCGCGATCGCAGTATCTCACGCGCCATCCCTCACCAGTCTCAGCAGCACGGCTCAAAATTTCTAATTCAGCCAGTTGAGCCAAACTATGTAACGCCTCGCCACGAAATCCCAAACTCGTAACTTGCCACAAATCTTCACAGCTACGAATTTTGCTGGTGCTATGGGCAGTAGCACACGCTTGTAAATTCTCCAAATCCATGCCACAGCCATTATCGGCAATGCGAACGCGCCACTGTTGCGGATAGAGATAAATAACTACCCGCGTTGCTCCAGCATCTAGAGAGTTTTCTGCGAGTTCCCGCACGACAGCAGCCAGAGAATCGATAACTTCTCCAGCCGCGATTAAATGTACGACCTCAGTAGGTAAAGGTAGAATCCCAGATTTCATAAGATCTAGTCTATCGGAGGAGACAGTTATCAGGGAGCAGGGAGCAGGGATAAGAGAGCTGAGGGAGCGATCGGGAGCTGAGGGAGATGAGGGGGAGAAGGGGGACAAGGGAGCAACTACCAATTACCAATTACTAATTACCCATTACCCATTTATAAATATTTTCTAGGATTATTTCTTAAGGATGACGAAGTGTGATTTTATGACCATAGATAGTGAATCAGGTTCAATTCGATTTGCATTGCTATAGCTATCATCTATGTCGTGGGTTTTACTTCTTCTACATGGAGATAGATCGCTGATGGATGTTTGAGTTTATTATTCTATCTTTAGGATGAATGTAGAAAAGTTCTTGCTAAAGAAAGATCGTTTTGGTTTGTTTTCCTTGGTACATTGCTGTTAGTTTTGTAAAGAGAGGAAGCCTAATGGATAAAGATAATCTTATGCAAGGGGTGATTCCACCTGAGCCTCCGATTAAAGCTCAGTCGGGCGTACACGAACTGAAATCGCGCTTGGAATGGGGAGAACCTGCTTTTACCATCCTTGACGTGCGCCCTCGAAACGCATATAACGACGGTCATATCATGGGAGCTATGCCCATGCCAATGGAAAGTTTAGCTGAACGGGCAAAATCTTCCTTAGCTCCGAGCCGCGATATCTACGTTTACGGTGAAACAGACGAGCAAACTGCTGAAGCTGCTCAAAGTCTCCGGTCGGCAGGATTTGAGCATGTATCGGAACTTAAAGGCGGTTTTCCTGCATGGAAGGCGATCGCAGGTCCTACAGAAGGGATTGTTGAGTCTCAAGCACCAAAAGATCAGGAAGTATACAATGTTGTAACTCAGTTACAACATCATACGGATACGCAGAAAAACCTTAGAGATAACTAGTGTAAGAAGTCAGAAGCCGGAATTAAAAAAAGACGAAGCTACTTACGTAGAACATCAAAAGAGCGTTAGAAATTTAATCGACTCTGAATAGCAAACCAATCCCATCTCGGAGTTTTTTCGCGGTGGGATCTTTATCATCTAGCTTTGGGCGATCGCCAATCGTCAATTTTGCGATCGCGGCACTTACAATAAAATGCATTGATGCAATTGATCTAGGAGTCGCGATCGTGCCAGCAGCAGTAGGAGTCATTGAAACTTTGGGTTTTCCAGCCATACTCGCCGCAGCAGATGCAATGGTGAAAGCAGGCGAAGTCACCCTTGTTTACTATGGGATTGCCGAAAAGGGAGAGTTTTTAGTCGCGGTTCGCGGTAAAGTAGCAGAGGTTAATAGATCTGTAGAAGCGGGAATTGCGGCTGCTGAAGAAGTGTTTGGGGCTCAAGTCATCGCTCACTACATCATTCCCAACCCGACAGAAAACATAGAAACGGTATTACCAATTCAATACACTCAAAAAGTAGAGCAGTTCCGCACGTTTTAAGGCGACTGGCAATATAAAGTGAGGGCGCAACGCGATCGCCTGTCAGAGCTTATTGTCAAAATTAGGAATAAATATCTATTGACAAAGAAGAGATGACACAAAATGCTTTCGCTCTGTCAAAATATAGGATGAGCATTTATAGAATGTATTTCTTAAGCTCTATACTTACAAATTCTTGACACGATCTATTTGGGGAGATAGCCAGTGCCACAGGCAGTTGGATCGATTGAAACGAAAGGTTTTCCTGCTGTGTTAGCCGCAGCAGATGCAATGGTTAAAGCCGGAAGAGTCACTTTAGTTGGTTATATTCGAGTTGGTAGCGCTCGTTTTAATGTCAACGTGCGCGGTGATGTCCAAGAAGTCAAAACCGCCGTTGCCGCAGGAATTGAGGCAGTAGAAAATGTATACGGAGGTACGCTTGAATCCTGGGTGATCATTCCGCGCCCACACGAAAACGTAGAAGTCGTACTACCCATCGGCTTTACAGATGAAGTCCAGCGCTTCCGCGACTCGGTGGAACGACCGATAATTCAAAGATAGAGAGCGATCGAGTAGGGAGCAGGGAGCAACTACCAATTACCAATTACCAATTACCACTAATAACTGACAACTGTTCCCTACTCCCTTTTCTTGTGATTCGGATTTCAATTATTATTCCAACGTTGAATGAAGCAAGCTGTATCGGGCGTACTCTGCGACAGCTAAGCATACTCGATCCTCCAGCGTGGGAGGTGCTAGTTGTCGATGGTGGTAGCGAAGATGGTACGGTTGCGATCGCTCAAGCTGCGGGAGTGCAAGTTTTATTCTGTACTGAGCGAGGGCGTGCAATTCAAATGAACCAAGGGGCAAAAGCTGCCAGCGGAGAAGTTCTTTGTTTCATCCATGCTGATACTTGGGTTCCAGACGATCTCGTTGAAATAATCGAGCGGACTTTGGCAGATCCTGAAGTTGCAGGTGGGGGTTTTGTTTCCCTCATGGCAGGTTCCTCCAAAACTCGTTGGTGGATGTCTCTGCACAATTTTCTCAAAACTTATTACGCGCCGTTACTATTTCGTCCCCACTTATTTTTTCAGGGTTTGAGGTTACTATTCGGCGATCAGGCGATTTTCTGTCGTCGAACTGATTTTTGGCAATGTGGTGGCTTCGATCGTACTTTGGCAATTATGGAAGAAGCCGATTTCTGCTTGAAATTAGTGCGGCAAGGGCGCATCCGGCAAGTCAATCGCATCGTCCAAAGTAGCGATCGCCGTGTTGCCCGTTGGGGGTTTTGGCAAGCAACAGCAATATATCTATATGTCGGTTTTTTGTGGGGATTTGGTATTTCTCCCACATATTTAAAGCGACTGTATCGGGATATTCGGTAAGTGGTGCGTGGTGAGTGGAAAGAGCGATCAATAGCTGGTGGCTGGAATTGCTTCCTTGTCTCCCTTGTCTCCCCCCTCTCCCTTGTCCCTCTTGTCCCCCTCAATTCTCCGTCCAGTCATAACCATTTCAACTTTGGTAGGGGCTGAGACTAAACCTCGCCTTACGGGATGTACGGGGCGGTTGTTGGCTAGCGAGAGTTCTAAGTTAGATAGGATGGTAGCCAAGACGAGTTTCATCTCAAACAGGGCAAAAGCTGCACCAATACAGCGCCGCACGCCGCCGCCGAAGGGTAAGTACTCGTAAGGAGAAAATTGCCGTTCTAGGAAGCGTTCTGGTTTAAATTGCTTTGGTTCGGGGTACAGGTCTTGGCGTTGATGGGCGAGATAGATGCTACCTACTAATACCGTACCTGGTTCTAACTGTTGCCCTAAAAGAGTAACGGGCGATCGCACGACTCTCGGAAAAGTTAGCATTCCCACGGGATAAATCCGCAGGGTTTCAGAACAGATGGCGTTGAGATAGGGCAGTCGCACGATCGCGTTTTGGTCTGGTGTATCGCCTAGAATGTCAAGTTCTGCCAGCAACTTTTGCCGGACTTCAGGCAGTTTGTGAATCCAATATAATGCCCATGTCAAAGCTGTAGCCGTGGTTTCGTGACCTGCAACAAGCAGCGTCATCAATTCATCGCGTAGTTCCTCATCTTTCATCGGTTCTCCGGCTTCATCCCGCGCCGCCATGAGTAAGCTGAGGATGTCGGTACGCCCGGGATCGGGATTGGCGCGACGTGCTTCTATTTCAGCATGTAGTAGTCGATCGAGTTGTTGTTTTTGACGCAAAAAGTTCCCCCACGGACTCCATGCACCTAAATCTCGTTGTAAAAAGGGAAAGAATAAGAGGCTAGCTTTGAGGGGCGAGTTCGTTAACTCCAGCATGTTGTAGAGGAGTTTTTCGATCTGTCGATAGCGTTCTCCTTCCCTCAAACCGAAAACAGCTTGCAAAATGACATTGAAGGAAATGGCTTGCATGGAATCCCGCACAGAGAAAGGCTGATTCGGGTTCCATTGGCTAGTGACTTGTTTGGCGATCTCGGTAATGATTTCACCGTATGCCTTCATCCGATCGCCATGAAAGGGTGGAACCATCAGTTGGCGCTGGCGGCGGTGGCGATCGCCACTTTGCATGATGACTCCAAAATCCCCTAATAATGGAGCGAAAATGCCGTTGATCTCTCCAGGTGCGTCAAACTGCTTGTAATGGTCGTTGGTCAATATCTCCTGTAACAGTTGGGGACTGCTGACATAGACCAGGGGACGATAATTTAAACCTACCTTGAGAGTAAACCAGTCACCATAACGTTGAGCGCAAGACTCCATTAAAGCAAAGGGATTAGCAATCCACTGTAACAATTGAACGAGCGGTGGAGTTTTTGGACCTTGGGGTAGAAACATAATTTCTTGCTCTAACTCTCTTTCTAAATCTCTTTTATTGTTACGCCAGCCTTAAGTAGTCAAAATACAGATACTGCATTACTGAAATAATCTACCCCAAGCAGATGTAGAGTCAACCGCGATCGCCTTAAACTTTCCTAGCGTTTTCTCGTTGGCGATCGCTATGGTGGATATTTATATTCTCGATCTACTTGTCATTGGGTTGCTGCTGCTAGCAGTCACCCTTGGTTCGGGTTGGATTTCCCGTTTACCTTTTTCCTTTGCCCTCATTTACTTAGTTGTAGGGATTATTCTCGGTCCCTACGGTTTTAAACTCATTCAAGTGCAACCAAATGCTGAGTTTTTGCAACGACTGACCGAATTTGTCGTGATTGTCTCGGTGTTCAGTTGCGGCTTAAAAATGAACCGTCCCTTACAATTGCGAGCATGGCAAATTACAGCCAGATTGATTGGATTTCTCATGCCCATTTCAATTGTAGCGCTGGCAGCAGTAGGACATTGGTTGTTGGGAATGAATTGGGGTGCAGCCGTGTTACTGGGTGCAATTCTCGCTCCTACCGATCCCGTATTAGCTTCAGAAGTGCAGCTAGCAGACATTGACGATGAGGATGAATTACGTTTTGGTCTGACTTCCGAAGGAGGTTTGAATGACGCACTGGCATTTCCCTTTGTCTATTTTGGCTTGCATTTATTCAAAGACCCCAATTTAGATAATTGGTTTAAACAATGGGTAGCCGTGGATTTAATTTGGGCGATCGCATCTGGAATTGTGATGGGAATTGCCGTAGCCAAAGCTATTACTTGGATCGATCGCCAGCTGCAAAAACGTCGTCCTGCTGATGTTTTGATGGAGGATTTTGTTGCTCTAGGAACGATTTTGGTTACCTATTCCTTGGCAGAAATTGTTAACGGCTATGGATTTATTGCCGTATTTGTTGCGGGGTTAGTCGTCCAGCGAAATTACGCAGACAATCTAGAAAAACGCGAGTCCGAATTAGAATTTGTCGAACGAATTGAAAAGTTAATGGAAGTCGGCACAATTCTGTTACTAGGATCGCTGTTGAGAATGCAACCCTTGTGGCAATATCTCGGAAATTCTCTGATTGTGGCAGGATTATTACTCTTTGTCATCCGTCCCGTAGGAGCGTGGATTAGCACGATTGCAACAAATCCTCCGGTAGAATGCGATCGCCGTCGCTTGCATCCTGCCAGTCGATGGTTATTTGGTTGGTTTGGTATTCGCGGTGTTGGTTCTTTGTACTATCTCTTCTACGCTTTTGGTGAAGGTTTAAAAGACAGTGCGGCAGAACAAATTGCCTGGATTACTTTCACAACAATCGTTATTTCTGTAGTTTTACATGGAATTAGTGCCACACCTTTAATGAGTTGGTACGAGCGTAGAATCAGAGGGAAGAGCAGGCGAGCAAAACACGCAACTCTACCCGAACAAAGCGAGTAAATAATGCATAGAGACGTATCATATTACGTCTCTATATTTGTACTATTTTGCTATTTTTTCCAGTAAGCCTTTTGCCTTATCTTTGAGACTAGTTTTACCTTCTTGGGCTTGAGCATCGATATTTTTGATATTAGCCTTTAAGTTGGGATCGAAATTTCGATTAGAGTTAGTCCTTGCTTGTTTTGCCTCTTCCATCAATCCCGTGGCTTCGCTATACTCATATGCTCGCTCGATCTTCTCTTCTGGAGTAGGTTTATATTCTGGAGGGATGAGTTGTGTCTCTTCTAAAGTCGCTGCATAAACTGGTGAATAGCCCGCGATCGCAGTGCCAAAAAAGCCAAGTAAACTCACGAGAAATAACAGTAAAAGCTTTTGCAAAAGCCCTTGTTTTAGATTGGATAAAATCCCACGCATGACAGTCTCTCAAAAAGTTTGACGATGAGAGCAGCTTACATTTTCTGCTATATCTATTCCTTCTACCAGAAGTACGATGTTACCATTTTTCATAAATGTAGGTAGGGGCGCACAGCTGTGCGCCCCTACAAATATATTTGCTGCTGAATGTGAATATTACGACTTGCCATAGTTTGTTCAAATAAGTCTGTGGGCAAGGCTTGTTCTACAGTCGAAACTCCTGGGTGCTTGAGCTTGCCTGATAATAAAAGTTGGGCAATACTACCAGTACCGCAGCCAGCAGCGATCGCGGTGTTATCGTGAATCAACGTCGAACAATAACTCGCCTGCTGTCCGTCTTTTAACCCCGTGACTTCGGAACGAATTGCGACTCCAATCCCGCTAAAACGATTTGTTACATCGGTCATATAGTGGCTGACATGGGCTAAAAATTCGATCGCACTGCGCCGTTGCATCCAAGATTTGGGGAAGACATGGGCGGCAATCCAAGTGAGATGATTGTAAAAATCGGGAACGGAACCAAATTTGGTAATTACGGTTTTGACGGGGAAGGCTTCCGGTAAGGTAAAAGCTTCTGGCATATCAAACCAGTAAACGCCAGATTTACCATAAGGCGCGGGAAAATCTACGACTTCGCGATCGCTATATGGTTTAATTTCCACCCACTGACCGTCGATCCAAGCGGTGAAAGGCTTCTGTAACCCCAAAAATGTCGTTCGCATGACTGTCACGCCAGCACCGCCAGAACCCGCTACTAAGTAACTTAAGTGGATGCGTTCCGGCTGGTCTAATTTTTCCACTCCCTGGCGTACCATGCTGTTTGAGATTCCAGGGAAAACGCCTGTATTGACGATTGCTGTCACTCCAGCAGCTGAAGCCGCTGGAGATAAATCTAAAGCTTTGCGAGTAAAAGACCGATGATCGCTAACATCGAGATAATCTACACCCGTTTCGATACAAGTTTTCAGAACGCTAGCGTCACGGAAGTGAAAGGGTCCGGCACAATGAATGACGAGATTGGAAGCGGCGATCGCTTCTCTTAATTTGGCTTTGTCTGCTAAGTCTAATGCTAGCGATCGAACCTGCGATCCTAGTTGCTTGCTAACTGCGGCTGCTATATCGGGGTTACGGCTAGTGATGGTAATTTCTGCTGATGTATGACTGGCAATGTCTTGGGCTACACTGCTGCCGATTCTTCCCCTGCCACCAAGAATTAAAACTCGATCTGTCATCAATCCAGAATTGTTGCACCTTCTCTATTTGAACAGATTTTATGCCCGCTCTGCCTCGGTAGTAGGGATGAGTTTGGTTTTACCTCTGTCATCGTCTGCCAAACCAGTTTTTTATCTTTGTCAAAAAACCAGAACGGCGGCGAGGGCGGATACGCGGTGAATTCTGAGGATCTACAGATGGTAGTCGGTTAGCAGCAACAGAAACAGCATTTTTTGTTGGCACAATTTCAGAACCATATTTACGGGCATAAACTTGAGTAAATTCCGCCCCTAAAAAGAAAACTTGGGCAGAATAGTAGATCCAAACTAAGAGAACGGCAAGGGAACTAGCTGCACCAAAGGTCGAACTGACGGCGGCACTACCGAGGTACATACTCAATAACGTTCTGCCAATTGTGAATAAGAAAGCCGTTGTTGCCGCACCAACTAAAACATCTTTCCAAGCAATTTTGACATCAGGCAGGATGACGTAAATCATCGCAAATAATAATGTCATCAAGCTAAAAGAAACGACAAAGTTGAGAATAGATAATCCAGTTGCTAAACCTGGTATCCAACTATTCATAAAGCTACTAAATGCTGCTAGTGCCGTACTCAAAAATAGAGATAATAACAATAAAACGCCAATCCCTAAAACCATACTAAATGAGATCAGGCGGCGGCGAATTAATACCCAGATTCCTTGTCCTGATTTTGGTGCAACTTCCCAAATTGTATTGAGTGCGTCTTGCATTTCACCAAATAAACCTGTCGCACCTAACAGAAGTGTAGCAAGACCGATCGAAGTGCCAACAATACCCGTTTTGGTTTGATTGACGTTAGCAAGTGCAGTTTGTACGACTGTTGCCCCTGCTTCTCCTACTAAATCTTGAATTTGGGTGACAATTTCTCCTCTAGCAGCTTCTTCACCGAATACAGCACCTGCCACAGCGGTCGCGATCATCAGTAGTGGTGCGATCGAAAATATCGTGTAATATGCTAAGGCTGCTGCTAGCCGCGATGCTTTATCCTGGTTCCACTCCTGAAATGTCTCTTTTAATAATTCTCCAACAGATCGCAAGTGCATTGTTTGTCTCTTGTTGGTATTTGTTCAGTTACGTTGGTTGCAGTCAAAAAGCAAAATGGTATGAATTTATTGTAATACCAATTCTTTGTGACTACATCGCAGAATATCCCCCATAGTCACCTTAATAAGGGGGGTTCGGGGATCGGATCTGTGCAAAAACAAATAGAATTGGTATGGGCTAGCTAGGCTGAGTTGTTGTAATACAAATCTTTCCTATTCCCAATCGGGTAGGTACTTTTATTTAAATATTTTTTGTGCGATGTGAATTAATTTTATAGTAAATTATTATACAGTAACCGGAGTTTGAGATTCAGTATTGTCAACTTGGAGAGGAAAAACTAAAAATTTTTCGCGATCGCTCAAGCATTTTTGGGCAACCATCTCCGGCAAATTGGGTAGAATTAGTGCTGTCTTTCTGAGAAAGATACTAGTCCACTTTCTAATCCAATAGTGCTGCATTTGATTGACAATCTCTGCATCGTTGCCAGTAAAAATGAATTCCGCATTCTCATCCATCTGAAAGTATGCCAGACACTCAATTTGTTTGGGGCGAGTAGAATCCCAGTATTTTATTGTCGATTTTCTTCCCATGTAAGTACTGGTAAATTTACTTAAATGGTTGAGAGCATTTAATAGTTCTAAAACAGTAATTTTTTCTTTTTGCTTGAGAGATAAGCTTTGATTGCCATCGCATACGTGAGGAAATGTCTGCGAAATTGGCTGTGCGATCGCGCGAACGAGAGGAAATTCTTTAGCTAATTTCTGAAATATAGTAATTGTTTGTTCGGCATCTTTTTTGAGTACAGTTTTTAGTTGTAGGTTAGCGATCGTTTTAATTGCTGCTAGTCCCATACTCGTCAAAACTAACAAGGTGACTTGCGAACTCACTTTATATGTATAAACGTAATTCGTGTGAATTGGAAATTCAAAAACATCAAATGCATCGGGATTCTTGATAATATTACGGATAAAATTATGATTGAGAAATTCTTTAACTTGCCATTGTACGGCTTGCTCTTTTAAACATAGGTAAGATTTCGGTTGCTCTTGAATGAGAATAATTCCTAATCCAACGACTCCGGGCAAGTTGAGAAAGTTTTTAATAGTCGTCTCAATCATAGGATTATCATCCTTGTCCTCTTAGCTAGAAATATCTTTTGTTCTCGATCCAATAGTTTGAGTTTACATGCTAGCTTGGTAAAATCATACATAAGTAAAATAATTACTTTCTTCAGTAGAATGCGAATATAAAAACTATAACCGATGAGTTTAACGAGAAAATATTCTACTCTCAAGGTAGATTTTACTGAAAATACCTCTGAGGGTAGAGGGGGTTTTAATTATGTCGGTAAATCCACGGAAAATATGATTAATTTTATCAAAAAATAATAGGGTACGCGATCGGCGCACCCTAGCAATTAAGTTGATTGGGATTCTAACAACCGGACAAATTTTACCTTCATCGCTTCAAGATAAATATTTGCGTGAAGTAGTATTCTCCTTTTGAATTTCTGGCAACACCAATACCAGTTAGGTTGTAACTACCTACGATGTTCCGTTGGTGTCCAGAACTATTTAACCAGCCTTGAACGGCATTGGCAGCAGGATCGGCGTAACCTTGATTATACGCAACATTTTCTGCTGCTCCCCTATAGGAAATGACTTTGGCAATCTCTTGCACTCTCTGCTGAAAACCATTATGGCTGAAAGGAACTGCACCACTTGCCATATTTTGACTGTGAATTCGAGCTTGATTGCTGATGCTATTATCCCAAGTTAGAGGAGCTAAATTACGCCCTTGGCGATATTGATTAATTCGGTTGAAAACAGCCCGTTCTACGGAGGAAGTATCAGCCTGAGCTAGGATAGTCGTATTAGGTTTCGGCTTTGCAAGTATGTTTTTCTTAGCAATCTCTCGGTAAAAAGTAGGGGTTTTAGCGTTAGCTACAATTGTTGTTCCAGTGGTGAAAATGACTGAACACAAGGCTAGTTTGAACAAAACAGAATGCTTCATGCAATGATTTCCAATGAAAGAATAAGCAAGTGAAACTGAAAATTTTCAGGATGAATCGCTGCTAAAAGAATTAGCAGATGAGTTTATTTTCCAAGCTGAACCGCTGCTAAAAGAATTAGCAAATGTACAGTTTAATCTAATGCGGTCACTCTTGAAACTTTTTGCAGAAAGATTTAAAATTAACTGCAAAAATATAGCCTACAAATCTATTCGACTTTATCTCTAATTAGCTAACAAGCGAATTATTACTGAAGCTATATATCGAAGTAGTTTTACTGAAAACTCAGCTATATAAATTCTGAATTAGTGACAAATACTAGACTGTTGATAGCGTATGGCGAGCCGTATTTCACTCAAGGCTTTTCAGTTAAGGCAAGAACCCTCCTAACCCAATACTTCTCGGTTAGAGTACATAGTCCTTGAAGATCCCCCTTAATCCCCCTTGGAAAGGGGGAAAAAAGCTATTCTTATCCCACGCCACTTTAACGCGACGTGCTTCAACGGGGGCGACGAAGTCCGCGATCGCGCCACCCCCGCACGTAAGTGGCTCCCCTTTTTAAGGGGGGTTGGGGAGATCGAATCAAAACCCACGAAGTATTGCCCCCTAACCCGCCGCACAAAACAAAACCCCCGAGTTTGCGGGGGCTGGGGGATCTTCAATCTTGCAATTTCGCAACGTAAGAAAAGCGTAAGACCACGCGCTCTAGATTATTCTGAAACTGTTTCTTCCTGCAATACCCCTAACACTCGCGCAATATACTCGCTACGCCATTGTTCCCGTGCCTGCACTACTGGTTCCTCTGGCTGATACGCTTCAATCTCTGCCAGTGATATAACTTCTTTTGTCGCCAGTAAACGTTCTACAGTATCGAGACGTTCCCGCAAGACAGACACCTCACCTGTTAACGCGACGATCGCGGACAGCAATTTATCGAGTTGCGGCTCGTCAAAGTAAACGGGGCGTTTGCCCTTGGCTTTTTTCATCCCCATGACTTCCTCCATTTACTTAGTCGCAGCAACAATAAACCAGCTACCTCTACTACCTCCTCCTTGTTGGGAATTGTCAGCCGCAGTTTTCCAAGCCCCATTGGGAACGAAGGTTTGTATAACTCGATCTGCTGCAAATCCAGCTTCAATCATAACGGCTGTCAAGTCCAACTCCCGCATGGCACTCCAAAAAGGTTCGTTGTTGTTGGCAGTTTCCCAGTCATACATGAAAGCGCTGAAGGCATCCATGTGGCTGTACAAGGGTGCTTCTACGTGGATCGTCATCCCCCCAGGAGCTAGGAGGCGATCGCATTCTCGCATCACGTTACGGATGGCTGGAAGGGGAATTTCATGCAGCAGGATATGAGAAACTATCAGGTCAAAGGAAGCAGCTTCAAAGTGAGTCCGTTCGGCATTTTGTTGAGAAAAATGGACTCGTTTGCCTAAAGCTTCTGCTCTAGCGTGAGCGTAGCGTAGCATCGGTGCGCCAATATCGATCGCGTAGACTTCGGCTTCTGGATAGGCATCGACATAGGGTAAAGTACTGTGACCGACAGAACAACCCAAATCGAGAATTTTGGCGGGTCGAAAGTCGGGATATTTTGGTTTCAGGTAGTTTTTGACAATGGACAAGCCCATATCATCGTTAAGCGGACCCAACCACCCCGCACCGTAAATATAAACGCCGCGATCGTAGGTCGCTCCCGCAGCTAGATCGTCTGCTGTATATTCGCTGTGATAGCTACCAGGCATACAATGGATATCGACAGCGGTTTGGTAGGCAGGAATTTTGAAATTTGGGTCTAGAGTCAGCGTACCTAATTGGCGATCGCTCTGTTTTGCCCGGTCGATGAGTTCTGGTAGTTGTCGCTCTACACTGGTATTAACCGCATCCCACAACATTTCCTGGTTGATGCGCCGCAAAGCACTCCACCAACGATAATGCGGGTGTCCTTGCATAGCAGTGCGGATTTCGTGACGGTTTTGGGGCGATCGCTGGTGTTCGCGTTCAAATTGGGGCTTGACAACTTGCTCGTATACTCTTTTATTGCCGGGACTGAGATTTTTAACGATGTGTAGTTTCAGGCTTTTTACAAAGTTTTGTCGCGCCAGCTCATCATGAGTGACTTGTGGTAGCATTGGGTGTTGGAATTGCCGATCCATGTTTCCACCTCTTGAATAAGTCGTAAGTCAAAAGTCAAAAGTCAAAAGTGAGTTATTTACAACTTAGATTGATGTATAACAATTTTGCAGGCATATCATGAAGATCTACCTGCTCTAGTTGGGTATTTTCGGAAAGTATTGCTAATTGCTAAGTGCTAAGTGCTAATTGTGAGTTGCTAATCGCCAATCATTTTTAGGTACTTAGCAACGGTTTGTACGTCTTTGTCACCGCGTCCCGAACAGTTAATGACAATGCGAGGGCTACCGTCTAGCTGCGGACAAAGGATATCGAGATAGGCGATCGCATGGGCGGTTTCGAGCGCGGGAATAATCCCTTCTAACTGCGAGAGACGCTGCAATCCGGCGATCGCTTCCTCATCGGTAATGCTGTAATATTCTGCCCGACCAATCTCTTTTAAAAAAGAATGCTCTGGACCCACGCCAGGATAATCTAATCCCGCACTGATCGAGTGTGCCTCAATCACCTGTCCGTCTTCGTCCTGCAACAAGTAACTCATGGCTCCATGCAGTACCCCAACTCTACCTTTGGTTAAAGTCGCGGCGTGTTTTTCCGTAGTGACTCCTTCTCCAGCAGCTTCAACACCAATGAGTCTGACGGTTGGTTCGTTGACAAATTCGTGAAACAGCCCCATAGCATTAGAACCGCCACCTACACAAGCCAGCAAAATATCTGGTAAGCCACCCCATTTTTCCATTGCTTGGACACGGGTTTCTTGACCGATTGCTGCTTGAAAGTCTCGGACAATTGTTGGGTAAGGATGGGGACCAGCTACAGAACCGAGGATGTAATGAGTTGTTTCTACGTTCGTCACCCAGTCGCGAATAGCTTCAGAGGTGGCATCTTTGAGCGTTCCCGTACCAGCTGCTACAGGTTGTACCTCTGCCCCCATCAAGCGCATCCGAAACACGTTCAGGCTTTGGCGTTCCATGTCCTGTACGCCCATGTAGATGACGCATTTTAGCCCAAACCGAGCGCAGACAGTAGCTGTAGCAACGCCGTGCTGTCCCGCCCCTGTCTCGGCAATGATGCGTTGCTTGCCCATCCGTTTAGCTAACAAAACTTGAGCCAGAGCGTTGTTAATCTTGTGAGCGCCCGTATGATTTAAATCTTCTCGTTTGAGGTAGATTTGCGCCCCCGTCCCATCTGGACGGGCGTAATGTGCTGTGAGGCGTTCGGCAAAGTAGAGAGGGGTGGCTCGTCCTACGTAGTCGCGGAGAAGATTTTGCAGTTCTTGTTGAAAGTCCGTGTCATGTCGATATTTTTGGTACGCTGCTTCTAACTCGCTTAGGGCAGGCATCAGCGTTTCTGGTACGTATTTTCCGCCAAAACGTCCAAATCGTCCGAAAGAGTCAGGACGTTGTGTAGATGGTTGGGAGTTGGGGGAGATCGGTGTAAGGGTCACGATACCTGCGGAGAATGACGATACTCCCATCATTATATAAGTTTGAGGAAATAGGTTTGAGGATAGTTAAGAAGAAGAGGGCGATAACGCCAATAATAAAGTATAAGCTCCCGCACCGAGAGCAAATGCCCAAAAACGGCTTTCTCTTTCGGCTGGTAGTTCTTCCTTCAAGACATTGAGAATAATTCCCCCAGCCAGGAAAGCAAACATAAGTGCGATCGCCGTGCGGTCAACTCCCATACCGCCACTACCAAGCGTCCACCCAACAATTACTGCTGTTGCTAATACCCAGCGACCAATACCGTTATAAATAAACTTGTGATGTTCTCGCAAGCCATAATCGTTGACTGCAAAGTGTAATGCCATTGCTAAAGCAAATTGCAGCATCCCAATCGCATCATTATCATCGCGATTGAGTAGTAAGTAACCGATGATGGTATTGTAAAAACCGTAAACAATGATATGCAGCCAGAAGACACTTGCTGCCGTTACATCTCCTCGGCTCTCTTTGCGGTTGTAACGACGCGATGCGATCGCCGCCCGATCCAAACCATAAAATATCGCTAAACCCAAAAGCGCGACTACGTAAATATGGTATCTCCAAAAAGCCAGCCATCCACCTACAACTTCTCGAATGACTGCTTGTGCCTCGCCTAATTCTGGCAAAATATGAACGAATACATAAGCGATCGAAGCCCCACTGCTGGCAGACAACCATATGCTACGCGGAGTCGCGCTCAGAAATCGCAGCCTACCAGCAAATAATTGCACTAATGCTAGTGCAACTGCCACAATCAGGGAAAGCTCGAACAGAAATCCAGGTAAGAGCATTATTCACGATTGATGATTGGCGAGCGGTATTCGATGGCTGATGAGCGTACCTCCCCATTTGCAATCTAATGTTATGTGGCTATAACGATTTAATTTATACCTTAAAACAGATCTGCAACTAAATATATAGCATTATTTATCAATCCGGTCTTAGCAATCGACTGACTTACGGTTGTGGCGGTTAACTGTTAACAGTTAACCGTCAGCGAACTATATGGGCGCGATCTCCCAGATAATTCGTTTCAAGCACTTATCTGCGGTCGCTGCTCGTGGCAGACAATAAAATGATTCTTGCTATCAATCTCAATTTTTCCTTCCGCCTGTAATTTGCCTAACATGCGGGTGATCGTAACTCTGGTGGTCGAGCAAGCAGCAGCAAGATCGCTATGAGTTAGACGAATACCCAAACGAATACCTCGCTCCGTAGGTTGACCGATTTGCTTAGCTAGCAACAATAACAAGTGATGCAAGCGGCTCTTGGCATGGCGCTTGCCAGAAATTGCTAAAAGAGCTGTTGTTTGCTGTAGCCGTTGGTTAACTTTGGGTAATAATTTTTGCGAGAGATCGGGATCTGCCGCTAACTCTGACCAAGAAAAACAGGTCAGTTCGACTTCAGTTAATGCTGTGGCTTCGCAAAGTCCGAAAGCTTCTATATCTAGGGCACTGAATGGTGAACCCACTCCTGCCAAACCCAGTAGCACCTCTTCGCCAGTCTCGCAGGCTATTACCAGCTTGACAATCCCGCGACACACCAGCCAAACGGTCTCCGGTCTGAGTCGGATCGTTTCCCCTTTCAAATAAATCTGTTTTTGACTGAGATCTAGCTCGTCGATAGATAGATCTATGTTTTGGTTGTGTGGCTCAAGTTTGTCAGATAGATACAAATGTCGATTGGGATCGCCGATCTCGCGCAGCGATAGCAGGATAGTCTTTGGCTGACCCGTTTTCTCGCAGTTAGACAGACTTGCTACAACTGCCACTTTTACAGGCTGGCGATCGCGCGGACAAAGGTGCATCGTCCATTCCTGCGATTCTTCCATACCTTGTAACTCATTGAATTTGTACCAAAATATTTCCCGGTCTTCGGCACTAAGAAAGGTAGTCAGCGGTTTTCCGCTTAAAAAGCGCTGCGATACATTCAAAAGCTTAGCAGTCGCCTGGTTCACTTCTCGAATCGTACCTGAGAGATCGACGATCGCGTAGCTATCCGGTGCCAGCTCAAATAAATCTTTGTAGCGCCTGCGTTCTTCCTCTAAAGCTCTACGCATCGCTAAAAGTTCTGCATTCTGCCGATGTAGTTCTTCTAGAGTGACTTGAATCTCTTCCGAAGCAACACCAAGTTCCTTAAGTGCTGTGGGTAACAGGTCTGGTTGAAGCTGCGGACAATCTACATCATGAAGCAGCAGGTCCAACCGTCCTTGCATGGACTGGATTTGCTGGACGA
This sequence comes from Chroococcidiopsis cubana SAG 39.79, assembly GCF_003991895.1. NCBI lineage: Bacteria > Bacillati > Cyanobacteriota > Cyanophyceae > Chroococcidiopsidales > Chroococcidiopsidaceae > Chroococcidiopsis > Chroococcidiopsis cubana. Next base: position 4,808 of record NZ_RSCK01000016.1, on the reverse strand, counting down.
AATTATCTGTCAACATGCACTCTACCTCTACACGAAATTGTTAGCGAGCGACGATTGGCGGTCAATGAATCAGTTGTCATTGCTTTGCTTCAGAGTGACAGATTCCCAAGATAGCGGCATCTATCAAAAGGTAAGTACATTCATCAAGCTGAAGTCATCTATAAAAAGGTAGAATTTTTTCCATACATGCAAAGTCTCTACACCGATCGCTTTGTAGAGACGTTCCATGAAACGTCTCTACAAAGCTCCCGACTCCCTGCTCCCTGTAAACTGCAAACGGCGAGCCGTTCCATCATCGCTAAAACGTTGCTGACCGACTCCCACCACTTCGACAACGACTTCTCGCGCTGGTGGTGTCCATTGTCCCTGTCGCGCGTCAATCTCAACGATTGTTTCTTCTCCTATTGTATTGACACGATAGGTAGTGGTTGACCAGACACCTTGACGATAATCAAAGCTAAGTCCGTCATCTTCGTACATCGTCCATTCTCCCTGTCCTGTCCAAACGCGCAGTGTGAGGAGATCGCATGGTTTTTCATCGACAAACTGTACTACGGGCTGCATGGGTATGACTGTCCCAGACCGTACATAGAGAGGCATTTTTTCCAATGGTGCGCGTGCCAGAATATGAGTCGGTCCCGCGAACGCCTCCCCCGTCCACCAGTCGTACCAAGTCCCAGCAGGTATGTATACCGCACGATGTTCTATCCCAGGACGATAAATTGGTGCAGCCATCAGACCAGCACCCAGCAATACTTGGTCGTAGAGGTTGTAAGTCGTGGGGTCTTGGGGAAAATGGTAGAGTAGGGGGCGAAGAATCGGCGCTCCGGTGGTAGCAGCTTCCCAAAATAGGGTGTAAATGTATGGTAAGAGCTGGTAGCGCAAGTTGATATATTCGCGACAGATTTGTTCGACGCGATCGCCAAAAACCCAAGGTTCGTGACGAGCAGTTGTCATTGCCGAATGACCGCGCATGAGGGGGTAGAGCATTCCAACTTGCATCCAACGGGCGAACAGTTCTGCTGTAGCATTGCCAGCAAAACCACCAATATCACAACCAACAAACCCTACACCCGACAACCCCATATTGCACAGCATTGGCAGGGACATTTCCAAATGCTCCCACAATGACTGGTTATCTCCCATCCACACCGACGACCACTTTTGTACGCCAGCATAACCCGAACGAGTCAAAACAAACGATCGCTCGTTGGGGCGCAATTTTTCCAGCGCCTCAGCACTCGATCGCGCCATCATCAATCCGTAAAGGTTGTGAACTTCGGCGTGAGTTGTGGCTGGGTAATTGGTAGTTGGTAATGGGTAATGGGTAATGGGTAATGGGTAATTGGTGGTTTTTTCTCCCTTGTCTCCCCCCTCTCCCTTATCTCCCTTGTCTCCCTTGTCTCCCTTGTCTCCCTTGTCTCCCCCTGCTCCCTGCGGTGCATCCAACGGAAACCAGATGTGCTTACCGTCGTCACCAAAGGGGCGATCGGCGATCGCGGGTTCGTTCATGTCGTTCCAAATTCCGGCTACACCAATACTGGTAAGACTTTCATGTAAGTTTCCCCACCATTGCCGGACTTCAGGACGTAAGAAATCGGGAAATAAGGCTTTATCAGGCCAGACGTAGCCATGAAATAACTGTCCATCTGCTTTACGGACGAAATAATCTTTGTCTATACCTTGGTCAAACACATGATAATTTGCTTCCGGTTCGTACTTTACCCCAGGGTCAATAATTGTTATCGTCTTAAATCCATCCTCGGCTAGTTCCCGCAGTAGCTTCTCTGGATGGGGGAACCGTTGAGGACTCCAAGTAAAGACTCGATACCCCCGCATGTAGTCGATATCTAAATGAATTACATCGCAGGGAATGCGGCGGCGGCGAAATTCTTGGGCGAGTTCTCGTACTACTGTTTCTGAATCATAACTCCAGCGGCACTGATGGTATCCCAAAGCCCAGCGAGGCGGAAGGGGCATTCTGCCTGTTAGCTGCGTGTAGCTACATAGAATTGTGGCTGGATCGGGACCGTAAATGATGTAGTAGTCTAGGGGTGGTGTCTGCATTCCCGCTAAGCTGCGGGTTTCCATGCTCCAAGTTCCAGGTTGAGCTGCGCCAATATCAAACTGACTCCAAAAAGTCGTGTTGAAAAAGATGCCATAACCGACTTCTGGACGCAAAGCCATAAAAAATGGAATTGCCTGATACATCTCATCCGTCAAGGAGTTGTAGTCTAGAGCATCTAGCGTCCAATTTGTTTTAACTTCGCTTAATTTATCTAAGAAACCCGTGCGTTCGCCAAAACCATAAAAATGCTCGTCAGCCTCAATGTGCTTCCAGGCGGCGGTTGCACCCATGCGCCAACCCATACCCATTTCAGCATCTTGGGCAAAGGGGCGATCGCAATTGTCAAAGCAAGTGAGGCGACAAGGTTGGCGTTGAACGACAATTCGCAGCCGATCTGTTTTAATTTCTACCGTGTCAGGTGTTTCTGCAACTTCAAAAGGAACGGGCGATCGCTCGATATCTTCGTCTCCTACGACTGCCCAAGGGCGCTGGGGAAAGAATTCACCGTGAGGGGCTAAACGCACGCGAATAAGATGAGCATCAATAACGCTAATTAATACAGAAGACTCACCGCAATCCAACTGGACAGCGCGATCGCTTTGCGATACTGCCTCCACTGCGCCTACAGTTACCCACGGTTGGTCAGTCGTTGGCAGTTGTCCAAAATATTGCGGCATAAACCTTTCCCCAAATCGCGCATTTACAGCAGGAATTCTATCCCCACAGTCAATTTTCCCGTATCTACACAAACGTAGATTTCTTTGTGAGGGAGCAGGGAGCTTCTGAGCAGGGAGCAGGGGAGACAAGGGAGAGGGGGGAGACAAGGGAGACAAGGGAGAAAAAACCATCAACTACCCATTACCCATTACCCATTACCCACTACCATCACTGCTGACTTTTGACTTTTGACTTCCGATTGATTTGCTTGGGGTCGCTAAATTAGAGTAAAGTAAACAAATGTAAAAAAACGCGACTTAATTATAATAATTCTTACGACAGTAGCGATTTTGAGACTCCGATCTACAACTTATAATTGCCCATGCAGCGTTCATTTTGGCGAAGAATCCCGGTTTTAGTAACAACATTTTTTCTGGCAGGGTTGGTTTGGATGATGCAGCCATCAGCAGCCCTAGCTTATGACAATCCAGAACTGCTACCCGATCGCCCTACCCCGGTCATTGACCTAGCAAAGACTTTTACCGATATTCAGGAAGAACAACTCGTAGCAGATTTAAATAAGTTTGCCGCTGATACTGGCTGGAAACTGAGAGTTTTAACTCAATACGATCGCACTCCTGGTAGAGCAGTAATTAACTTTTGGGGTTTAGATGACAAAAGTATTCTTCTAGTTGCCGACTCTCGCGGTGGTAACATTCTCAGTTTTAGCGTTGGCGACGCAGTTTACGAACTTCTCCCCCGCACGTTTTGGATCGAACTACAAACCCGCTTTGGTAATTTGTACTATGTGCGAGAACATGGGGAAGACCGCGCCATTCTTGGAGCTTTAGAATCCGTTGAAGGCTGTTTAGTCAAAGGCGGTTGTAACGTCGTTCCAGGTCTACCAAGAGAACAGTGGATTCTCACCCTAATCACATCAACACTGGGAGGCGTAATTTGTGGTTTTGCCGCTCAACCCCGTCGTCCAGGACAAGCTCTAGCTTGGCAGTGGGCTTTGATTTTCTCGCCGTTGTGGGGCATATTATTCATTGCTTTCGGTATTGGACCAGTTGTCACGCGCACTACAGAATGGCTACCTCTGATCCGCAATATCTCAGGCTTTCTGATTGGAGCGCTCGTAGCATATCTCACGCCGATATTTGGGCGTTCTTCTGCTTCGGAAACGTAATGGGTAATGGGTAATGGGTAATGGGTAATGGGTAGTTGGTTATTATTCTCCCTTGTCCCCCTTCGCCCCCTAATCCCCACTCCCTTCGGTCGCGGGGACCCCGAGTTCCTCCTTGTCCCCTTGTCCCCCTTGTCCCCCTTGTCCCTGCTCTCTGCTCCCTGATAACTGTTAAACTGGTCTCTGTCCCTAGCTCCCAGCCTTTCTCTATGGAATGGCAGATGATTGATGCCCAAAATCTGGCGATCGTCGATCGCGAGGTTGGCGATTATGACTTCTCTCCCGCAGAATACGAGATCGTCCGTCGTGTCATTTATGCTACTGCCGATTTTGAGTATAAGAATTTAATTCATTTCTCAGAAACGGCAATGCAAGCAGGCGCGGCGGCGATCGCTGCTCGCTATACGATTGTGGTGGACGTACCGACAATCCAAGTGGGCATTCTACCCCAGATTCAAAACACTTTTGCCAATCCCCTTTATTGCAGCTTAGACGCGATCGCTCGTCCGCAAAAAGATAAGACTGCTACAGCTTGGGGAATCGAAAACCTTGCTCAGCGCTATCCCGAAGCAGTTTTTGCGATCGGTCAAGACCAAAGTGCATTAACCAGTTTAATAGATTTAATTGCCGCTAGCGCAATCAAACCAGCTTTGGTAATTGCTACGCCTGCGGGATTTGTCGATGTGGATGCGACCAAAAAACGCTTGCAGGAATTTGCCGTACCCCAAATTTGGACGGAGGGTTCCAAGGGTGGTGCTACTGTAGCCACCGCAATTTTGGACGGATTGCTAGAACTGGCTTGGCTGGCTTACGCCCCCCTAGTACTACAGTTGTAGATAGCTGAGCGATTGGGAAAGGCGACGTTTGTAATGATAAAACTTAGCAATCGCTTGATGT